>JAKVBR010000068.1 GCA_022447165.1 Phycisphaerales bacterium
TCATTTCACGACAAGTGAAGATAAAGTGTCAAAAGTAGATACATGTTCAATCGATACGAAAGAACATGGTCATGGGACTTTTGTCAGCGAAAACATTGAGTGCCACAGTGTCCGATTAGCAGAAACTGAGCCGGGCGGGATGTATGATTGGCATCCAGCACCTCGAAAACAATATGTCGTTACGCTCACAGGAACAGTAGAGTTTGAGTTTGGTAATGGCGAGTTACTGACAGTGAAGCCAGGCGACATATTTTTAGCAAACGATTTAGAAGGCAAAGGTCACAAATGGCACATCGTCGGTGACACCCCTTGGCGCCGGCTCTATGTCCATTTAGATCAGCCCCCTACGACTTAACTTGATGCGTCATCCTCATCAGGAGCGGGCGTTAGTTTGACTTCTGATACATCATCTGATGATTCTTCGATTTGCTTGTTTGTTTCGGCTTCAATCTCGTCACCAACGCCTTTGAGGCCCTTTTTGAACTCCACAATTGAGCGACCAAAGTTTCTGCCCACTTCTGGCAAACGCTTTCCAAAGATCAGCACGCCAATTACAAGCAGGATGACAATCTCTTGCCAACCAAATGAGGAGAACAGTGCTAAAGTTGTTGTAAGTTCGTATTCCATGAATTGATTCCTCAGGGTTTAGTATATTCTAACACGGAATTCGGCATGAATTGGCTTTAAAGCCACTCACAAGCCGATATGTGAACGTATGTGCATTCGATTTTTGATTCTTACAACGATTTCAGCAACGCTCATAGGGTGTTCTAGCAAACAAACGACAGAATTGCCTTCAACAGCAACTCCGAACTACACGAGACCGCTTCCCGAGGGCGAGCTCGCACTACGGCTCGTAAGCGTTCATCAATGGCCAGACCTCGGGCACGCTTGGGATAATCGAGACCTATTTCTTCAAGATTCACTCGATTGGTCTATAGGATGGTTCGATGCTCCATCGAGTAAACAGTGGTTTCCAATGGAAGGCGTGACACACGAACAAGCTAAACAATCAGTGATTGAGTTTAGATCGCTATTGAAAGAATCAAAAACAAAATCAGAGTTTTTGAATTCCGTTGAATCACATTTCAACTTGTATGAATCTGTCGGGTGCGATGATGAAGGCACCGTTTTGTTCACAGGGTACTACTCACCAGATTTTCACGCGTCAACTTCACCATCAAGTGAGTTCAATTCACCGCTCTACGAACGCCCGCACGATTTAGTGTCGCATCCACATTCTGGCGAGCCACTTGGGAGAGAACTGCCATCTGGTGACATCGTCCCATGGCCAAGTCGCGCAGAGATTGAATCGCAAGATTTGTTTTCAGGATCAGAACTCGTCTATGTTGCGGACCATTTAGATGCCTACACCATCCATGTCAATGGCTCTGCTCGTTTACGGATGGATAACGGCGACATTAAATACATTGGGTATGCAGGCAAGACTGACAGATCATACAAAGGACTAGGTGAATCAGTACTTGAAGCCAACCTTGTGTCGCCTGACAAACTGAGTTTACGAGAGATTCGAAAACTCTATGACAAAAACCCTGAGCAAATATCCTCACTCATAAACAAGAATGAATCGTATGTGTTCTTCCAAGAATACGATGGTGCGAATTGGCCTGCAGGGTCTCTAGGTTTACCTGTCACTGCACGCCGAAGTGTTGCGACAGATAAGAGCATTTTCCCAAGGGGCGGCATTGTGCTTGTTGACACTACGGTGCACACATTAAAAGGTGAGAAAAAACCGTTCTTGCAGTTTATGGTTGACCAAGACACAGGCGGAGCAATTCGCGCGCCAGGTCGTTGCGATTTGTTTATGGGGATCGGTGCAACCGCAGGCATCAAAGCAGGTAAGCAATACTCTGAAGGCAAATTGTATTACTTGTTTTTAAACCCGAATTCACTCGCGAGCGTCAATCCGTAAGAACGGGGGCCACGGTCTCACTGCCCTACCATTTCGTTCGTCACCCTTCATTTTGGATGTGCCATCAAAACCGATGAAACCATCACAATGGTGTACATCACGCGACGGGTCAAACGACGCGCAGAAGTGAAAGAACACTTCGCTCATATCATTGCAATCAATTGAGTCATCAACTGCGATGACAATGTTTGCTTTTGAACTGTGTTTCTGAATTGCCTCTCCGCCCTGGCCACCCTTCGTTTTGTTGACGCCGATGATGGCGATGCCATCCTTGTTTGGCGCTGCGTGCGTTGCATCAATGCCCATTTTGCCACCAGCCCCAAGTTCTGATGCTGCGTGATCGAGAATATCAAGCGGTCCTCGCGTCAGTTCAATGTCATTTTTGATGTCAATGCCTGACACTTGCTGTAGCACGGCATGCTCATCATGCACATCAACATCTTCGCCCACAACGACGATGAGCTTCGTCCACGCCATTTGCCCAGCTCCCCAAACTGCGTGCATCACCTTGCGTGCGTGTTCTGTATATTCGGGTTTAATCTTGATGAAAGCGCAATTATGAAACGCGCCAAACCTTGGCAAGTGATAATCAATAATGTCTGGCACAATGACTTTCAACAGTGGAAGCATGATGCGTTCAGTTGCCTTCCCGAGGTAATAATCTTCTTGCGGTGGTGGACCAACTACAGTTGCGGGAAACACCGCATTGTTTCGGTGCGTCACTGCTGTTACATCGACAACAGGATAGCGGTCAGGCATTGAATAGTAACCAGTGTGGTCTCCAAATGGCCCTTCAAAGACAGCACCCTCACCAAGTGGCTCATCGCCTGGCTCCCAGCCGATGTTTCCACATTCGGTACTTACAAAACCTTCGATGACAAACTCGCTGTTTGCTGGAACCCACAATGGAACCGTCACACCTTTGACGAGTTCGATGCCTTTCTTTTGCAAATAGCCCGCCATAAGCAGTTCGCTGATACCTGGAGGAAGTGGTGATGTCGCTGCGTAAGGAAGCACTGTTTCGCCACCAAAACAAATCGCAATCGGCATCGGCTCGCCAATTTCTTTCCATGAACGCCAGTGGGCAGCACCATCATGATGGATGTGCCAATGCATCGCAAGGTGGGTATCATCGATCAGTTGCGCTCGATACATGCCAATATTGTGCGATGGCGGCTTCTCATTGAAGCGGTCATCTGCGTGAATCGTGTGCATGCCTGCAAAGGTGATGTAACGCCCATCGCCATTTGCTGTGCCGGACTCTTCTTTTGTTATGTTGTAACCAACTGCTTCAGGATCACCATCAAGCGGCCAACATTTAATGAGTGGCAAACGAGTTAAATCCACTTCACCGTTTGAGGTGCGTTTAATGTTTTGTTGACATAACCCTCGACCAGATTTTCGTTTTGGTTTCAGTTTGATGAGCGGGGAAAACTTTTTTGCCATTGAGAGCATTTCGCGAATGCCTGATGGTGGAACTGGTTTGGCAAGTTCACCAATCTCATCTGCGATGTCACTAAATCCTCGCTGGCCAAGCGCTTGTTCCATCCTGAAGTAAGAACCAAACACATTGATTGCGAGAGGAAAATCGCATCCCTCAACATGTTCAAAGAGAAGGGCTTGACCACCGACACCTTCCCTGCCGGAATCATAAGTTGTTGCGTCGGAACTCAATGTTGGAGAATGCTTCACTGCTTCTTCTTGTGTAAACCCAGTAATCTCAAGGAGTGGTGAAACGGGATCACTGATTCGTTTCAGTTCGCCAATTGAATCCAGATGAGCAAGAAAACTCTGCAAGCATTTAAAAGTCATGTAGGAATGGTACACTCTGTGAATGGCAGTGATAGACATACACGGTGTCGAGAAGACATATAAAGGAAAAATTCACGCCCTTCGCGGCGTTTCACTTGAAGTTCATGATGGTGAAATTTTTGGATTGCTTGGACCAAACGGTGCAGGCAAATCAACGCTCGTCAAAATCTTGATGACTGTAATTAATGCATCAAAAGTTTCCGGAACATTTCTTGGTCATCCAATAGGACACAGACCGTCACTTAAGAAAGTCGGCTATCTACCAGAGCACCATAAGTTCCCTCAATACCTCACAGCCATCCAAGTTCTGCAATTCTATGGTGCACTATCCAAAGTACCAAAACCAATTCGTACAAAGCGGGCTTACGCACTGCTTGAACGCCTAGGATTAACTGGCTGGGAGAAGAAGAAAGTCAGCACTTTTTCCAAAGGAATGCGGCAACGGCTTGGGATTGCGATTGCACTCATCAATGACCCAGATGTTGTTGTGCTAGATGAGCCAACAGATGGTGTTGACCCAGTTGGTCGTCGTGAGATTCGTGATTTACTTGCTGAGTTGAAAACAGAAGGCAAGGCCGTATTCCTCAATAGTCATTTGCTCAGCGAACTTGAAATGGTTTGCGACCGAGTCGCAATCATGGTCAAGGGGCAAATGACAATGCAAGGCACCATTGACGAGTTAACTCGCGAGAGTACGCGATTTGAAATCAATGTAAAAGGCGAAGTGCCTGATTGGGCTGAGCAAACTTTTGATGATGTGAGGGGCACGACACTAGTTAAGCATGGCGACGACACTTCTCAACTCCAATCATTGATAGATCAACTCAGAGCGACCAATGTCACCATCAGTTCGATTGAGCCCAAGCGAGAATCGCTTGAGGACTTGTTCATGCGTGCAGTCGATTACATAGACAATCCAGGGAGTGTTCGATGACCTTTAAAGCATTACTCATAGACGCTTACCGCCAACTCAGCGCAGCAAAACTCTTTTGGCTCACACTAGGACTATCGCTGATCGTTGTTCTCGCATTTGGCTCAATAAGTTTTAATGAAACCGGAATGTCGATTTTCTATGGCCTTGGCACGATTGAAAGTGACATGATCCATGAGGGGAGCCCCTGGGCTCGCGGTTTGTATGTCGGCATTTACTCAAACTTCCTCGTGACGATATGGCTTTCTTGGATTGCAACTGTGCTTGCACTGATTTCAACATGCACGATCTTCCCTGAGTTTGTGAAGAGTGGCGCTATCGAGCTGACACTTTCGAAACCGATTTCACGCATCAAATTGTTCTTCATGAAGTATGTCGTTTCACTGTTGTTCGTGCTTCTCCAAGTGCTGGTTTTCTGTGTTGGTATTTTCATTTGCGTTGGTCTACGAATCGGCGAATGGAACTGGGCAATATTTGGCGCTGTGCCAATCGTGACCATTTTCTATAGTTACCTCTTTGCTGTTTGCGTGCTTGTTGGAATGATTACTCGTTCAGGCATTGCATCTCTTCTCATTACGGGCGTCTTCTGGATGCTTCTCTGGACTGCACAAACTGCTGAACTTGCACTCAACCGATTTTCAGTCGGTGAGCGCGTCACAATTGAAAGTTTTGAACAAAGTGTTCTTGAACAAGAAGAAGAACTCAACGCACTCCGCGAAAAATCGCCGGACGATTTCAGAATTGAAAACAGGCAAAAACGTATTGATGACATGAAGGAAGATATTGCGAGCGCAAAAGATACCTTTGACAAACTCATTGTTTGGCATGAACCCGTTCGTATTGCACTCATTTTCCTTCCTAAGACTGGACAAACAATCGGGCTCTTAGATCGTTGGTTGAAAGATGACAGCGGTTTTGATATCCAAGCGATGATGCGAGGCGATATGCGTTCGGTTGAAGAACTTGAAGAGTTTGATAGCACGACGCGCTTTGCAAGGAAGCGCGAAGCATCGAAGCGAATACATGATGATTATTCAACGCGGTCGCTTTGGTATGTTGTTGGGACTTCGCTTCTGTTTGAAGGTGTCATTCTTGGATTAAGCGCTTGGTTCTTCTGCCGTAGAGATTTCTAAACGCGCTTAAGATTTGCCAAGTTCAACACCGCGGTCGCGCGCTGCGATGACGCCATTTGCAATGCCTTCTGGCACACCGCTCTCTTTCATTGATTCGATAGCCGCATGCGTGGTGCCCCCCTTACTTGTGACTGCAGCTCGCATCTCTTCTGCCGAAGTGCTTTTGTCAACCGTTAGCATTTCAGCAGCACCTCGAATCGTTTGCCTAACGAGCGAACTTGCCGCGTCTTGTGATAGCCCCGCATCAATGGCTCCCTTCATCATTGCTTCAGCAAGGAGGAAGATGTAAGCGGGTCCACTTCCTGCAGTAACTGCGTCCATGAGCGATTCATCAACTTCTTCAACAATACCAATTGAGTTAAACAAATCAAAAGCGATCGACGCATCATCTGAGCTTACTTCTGTTGCGCACGAAAGCCCTGCTGCCCCAAGTCCGAGTTGGCACGGCAAGTTAGGCATGACTCTGACGACAGATTGTTTTCCTGTAGCACTTTGAATGAGCGAAATTGGAATGCCTGCCATGATTGAATACACAATGTTTGCATTGACCGCATCTGCAACAAGCGGGAAAATTTGTGGTTTCACAGCAAGTAAGCAGTGCGTCGTCTCTGGCAACTCACTTGCATCCTCAAAGACGCTACATCCAAGTTCTGCAAACAATGCTCTGGCTTCTTCGGATGGATCTGCAACAAAAATGTGTGAAGGTAGGAGAACTTGACCTTCTATTGCGCCACGAATAATCGCTCTTGCCATGTTTCCTGCGCCAATGACTGACAATGTAGTGCTCATGCTTTGTACACTACCAATATGAGCACGGTTCAGGGCATTCAAATGCTTCCTTTTGAGACTCCGATTGCAGATATTGAAAAGCAAATCGTAGCGCTAAAGGAACGAGAAGATAGTGATACGTATGAAAGCGAATTGCAAGAGTTGGAACAGACTCGGCACAATTTGCTCGAAAAACTGTACGACAATCTCACACCATGGCAAACTGTCCAGACCGCTCGGCATCCAAGCAGACCACAAACTTCCGATTACATCAAAATGATTTGTAGGGATTTCAGGGAACTTCATGGTGATCGGCATTTTGGTGATGACCCTGCAATCACGACTGGCTTTGCACGCATTGGTTCGCACAAGGTGCTCGTTGTTGGCCATCAAAAGGGTAAAGACACGCAAGAACGCATCGCGTGCCACTTTGGATGTGCGCATCCAGAGGGCTATCGCAAAGCACTTGAAAAAATGCGACTTGCAGAAAAGTTTGGACTCCCTGTTGTTGCATTCATTGACACACCTGGCGCTTATCCCGGCATTAAAGCCGAGGAGCGCGGGCAAGCTCAAGCAATTGCCTTGAACTTGCGAGAAATGAGCCGGCTTAAGGTGCCCATTGTCTCCGTTGTCATTGGCGAAGGCGGCTCAGGCGGAGCGCTTGGGATTGGTGTTGCTGACAGGGTCGCAATGATGAAATATGCTTGGTATTCCGTCATCAGTCCTGAGGGTTGCGCAGCGATTCTTTGGAAAATCGCAAATGAAGAAACCAATCAAAAGGCAGCGTCTAGTTTGGCGCTCACAAGCAAAGACAACTTGAAAAACAAGTTGATTGACACCATTGTGCCGGAACCCCTCGGTGGTGCTCACCGAGATCCGAATGCTACTGCACTCAATCTTGAAAAGTGGATTGTGGACACCTTGACCGATTTAAGCCGGTTTAATCCACAAACCCTTGTTCAGCGTCGATATGAGAAATTCGCTTCGATGGGCGTCTTTTCTGAGTCAGAAGACAATCATTGACGAAACCCTTATTTTTGCCTAAAATGTGACATTCTCGGGGTATGATCGAGCTTTTGTTGTGTCATAACCCTATTTTGCACAACAACTTATGAAAGGACCCCTGAGTGGCGAAGAAAAAAACAACCAAAAAGGCCTCTAAGAAGACTGCCAAGAAGAAAGTGACTAAAAAGAAAGTCGCTAAGAAAAAGGTAGCCAAGAAGAAAGTAGCCAAAAAGAAAGCATCCAAAAAGAAGGTCGCGAAGAAGACCACAAAGAAAAAAGGTGCAAAGAAGAAAGTTGCTAAAAAAACTGCTAAGAAAACCGCAAAGAAAAAAGCAACTAAGAAGAAGGTCACAAAGAAAACCGCGAAGAAGAAAGTAGCCAAGAAAAAAACTGCTAAGAAAGCGGAGAAGAAAACAACAAAGAAAAGACGTCGTCGAGGCATTTCTGTATCTGAAGCAGCTCGCGAGGCGGAAACTGATAACAGAGGATTTGCAATCATCAACGGGCGCAAGGTTCGGATGATTTCGACAAATGGCGTCTCTAAAAAGAAACCGAAGCGAGTGAAAACATCGGATCAAGCTCCGGCTGATATTTCAAAACTTAAACTTAAAACACATCTCACTGCGAAGCAACTCAAGGAGTATCGCGAGAAGTTGATGGCATATCGAAATCAATTACTCATCGACCTTGGCGCAATTGAGAAGGAAGCCCTAGATGTCAATGCTGACATCAGCCACATGCCAATTCACATGGCAGATGT
>JAKVBR010000069.1:0-7189 GCA_022447165.1 Phycisphaerales bacterium
AGTTTGTGCGCGCAAATGCTTTTTAACGGTTAACGGGTAGTAAGTACCGCCTTTTACCGTTGCGTCGTTAGCAATAATCATGCAGAGTTTCCCGCCGACCTGACCAATGGTGGTCACCACGCCTGCTGAAGGCGCGCCTCCATATTCCTTATACATGCCTTGTGCGATGAACAGGCCACACTCAAAAGGGGTCGTTCCACTATCGACGAGGGCATCAATCCGCTCTCTGGCAGTCATGCGACCATGCCTGTGCTGCCGTTCAATGCCGCGCTGTCCACCACCCTGCTTGATTGCTTCCGCAGTTTCAAGCATGTTGGTAGTTGCCTGTTCAAGTGTCATCTGTTCACTCATCCCCTAAGGATACACGGCATAGCGAATGACGACATGGCTACGCGCATTAAAAAACTCGGTGGTTACGCTTGTAACCACCGAGCAAAGTCCTGTGTAGGGCTACACACCGTGCAAACCCGCTGGGTCTACGGATTCAGGTCCCGTGTAGCCCTCTAATACAGTCACATAATTCGATCACTGATCACCTCCTTAACAAACGCTGCCTTGCTTAACCGCCACATCCCATTCGACGCCGCCAAGCTCTGAATCCCTCTCACTTTAAGAGGGCACACCGCCCGAGCATTGCTGTGAGCAATGGCTCGGTCGTCGCAGTTCCTTCAACCGAAGGGATGATGCTTTTGGCAATCCCAACGACTGGGTGTCCCACGAACAAAAAAAGTATCGGCAGGATTGGTCTACAAAGTTTAGCGAGTACCTTTTTGAGGCGACTACTCATCAAACTCATCGTCGTAGTCATCGTTCTCCATCTCGACCATTTGCTCCCACTCGTCGAGCGTGATGAGAATCTCGCGAGCAACAGAGCCCTTATGCTCGCCAACGATGCCCGCCATCTCCATTTGGTCGATGATGCGAGAAGCGCGACCGTATCCGATGCCGAATTTTCGTTGGAGGAGCGAAACAGAACCGCGATTGGACTCTAGAACGACTTGGACTGACTCATTAAAGAGGTCGTCGCGTTCTTGGACATCATCGATTGAGGACGCACTGCCCGATGGTTTGATTTGAACGAGCGATCGTTCAAAGTTTGGCTCTGCAACTTCCTTCAGATGTTTTACGACACCGCGAATCTCCTTCGGAGAGACAAATGAACCCTGAGAGCGTGACACTTGCGTTGAACTTGGCGCGATGTACATCATGTCACCATTGCCAAGGAGCAACTCAGCACCCTTCGCATCTAGAACAATTCGACTGTCCATGCCACTACTGACTTTGAATGCTACGCGGCAAGGCATGTTTGATTTAATGAGACCCGTGACGACTTTCGCTTCTGGTCGTTGCGTCGCAAGGATGAGGTGAATGCCAACTGCCCGCGCTTTTTGTGCAATGCGAACGATTGATTGTTCAACTTCTTTTGCAGTCATCATGAGGTCAGCGAGTTCGTCAATGATGAAGACGATGTATGGAAGTTTCGTAGGAATCTTCGCTTTCTCTAAATCCGTTTGCGGATCCATGAGGTTGTAAATTTCATCCTCAGTGAGTTCATTGAATCCAAGAAGGTCTTTCACACCAAGTTGTTTGAAGAGTTTGTAGCGCTCTTCCATTTTTGACACAGCCCATTCCAAGATTGCTGCTGCTCGTCCCATTTCAGTGACGACTGGGCATGCAAGGTGAGGGATGTCAGAAAACTGACTGAGTTCAACCATCTTCGGGTCAACAAGAATCAGTTTGAGTTCGTCCGGTCTCTTCGTGTACATCCATCCCGCAATGATGGAGTTGATACACACACTTTTGCCTGAGCCAGTTGTGCCTGCAACGAGCATGTGCGGCATCTTCGTCAAATCTTCAATCATCGGTTCGCCTGATGCATCTTTGCCTAGGAACATAGGCAGTTTCATTTGCTCGGATTTACTGCTGCTCATGAGTTCCTTCATCCGAACGATTTCTCGTTCTGGATTTGGAACTTCAATGCCTACAGTTTTGCGTCCCGCTGTGTTTGGAACGATTCGGATGTTCGGTGCGCCAAGGGAGCGAGCGATATCACTTGCAACAGTGTTAATGCTTGATACCTTTGTGCCTGGTGCAAGTTCAATTGAGTAAAGCGTAATCGTAGGACCTGCTTCAATGCTAGTCACTTCGCCGTCTATGCCATACATTTGAAGGGTTTCTTCGAGGTCTGCGGCTTGGTCGCGCACAAGTTCTTCAATCTTGTCGCCATATCCCTTTTCAGGGTTTTCAAGCAAATCTAATGACGGGAAGATGTATCCCTCAAAGTTGTCTGGTCGCGGAATGTCTTCATCGCTTGCCGTCTTACCACCACTTGCAACTCGAACAGGCAGTTTCGCCATTTTCTTTTTCAATTCAGCAAGTGAAAGTTTCGGTCGGGACTCATCTTCGATGTCGTCCTCTTCTTCATCTTCATACTCGTCGTCGTCATACTCATCTTCTGGGTATTCTTCGTCTTCCCATTCTTCTTCCCAAGTTTCTTCTTCGTATTCAACTTCTTTTGCACGTTTTGGTTTGAGCGTCGCGAGAGAAAGCGTTCTGATGTTGTCAGGTCGCAATGAAAGCGAGCCCTTAAACAGTGACACGATGATGTTTGGAATTGCAAACGCTATCCGCTCAGCAGCAACAACCAAGCCAATTGAAAATGTAGCAAAGATGATGATGAACGCGCCAAATGAACTGAAGTGGAGCGTCAATTGTCCAACGATTGTTTTTGCAATGAGTCCCGCCTTTGCGCCAGCAAGCGAGCCAACTTTTGGCAGTAACAATTCGTGGAAGCAAGACACCGCAAGAGCCATGATGAGTACACCAAGGGCGCGGACAGCAGGATGTTCGACTTCGCGTCCGCGGAACACAAGCGTAACCCATGTTCCGATTGAAAAGAGCATCACCCAAACGCCAAAACCGAGGACGTGATACGTCCAAAATGCAATCCAAGCACCCACAATGCCGCACAGGTTGCTTACAGGGTCGTTATGAACAGCGACGATGTGTGATGGGGGGTCTGCTGCGTTGAACGACAGGAGTGCTACTGCAAAGAAAAGCGCAATGGCTGCACTTGAAATCCAGATGATTCGAGATGAAACATCAGCAGTTGTGAGTGATGAAGGGCGATTTGACCGCCCACGGCGCGTACTGATAGCAGAAGTTCCCATAGTCCCTCATATCGGCTTGTTAAGTGGGTTTTGCCGATTTATTTTTTCAATTCACAAGCGACATGCGATGCCCATAAGTCATTGACATCAAAATGCTTAGAAAAGGACTTCTTGCACCATATTGGCGGATTCGCCAGCGCATAGCATCGGGGTTGGATGGTCTTGGTGTGAAATTGTCACAAAGGGCTTCAATGCTGCAGCATGTTCTTCATACAAATCATAGATATGCCTCGGGGCGTTGCATTGCCGTGATAAGTGAAGCAATATGATGTGAGAGAGCGATGACTGACTTGCAATTGTTTGAATTGCACACAGTGACTGAGCGTTTGAAAGGTGTCCGCCACCGCCCACGATGCGTTCCTTGAGAAACTGCGGTCTGCCACTTGTTTCTTGCATGAACGGGTCATAATTTGATTCAAAAGCAACAATATCAAGATTGGAAAATGAACGCAACAAATGTTCTGGTACGTGCCCTAAGTCCGTTGCAAATCCGAACCGCTCTTCACCAGAATCAAACACAAAACTAAATGTGCCAAGTTCATCATGAGCAACATGAATCGGCTCAACGGTTGAGCCATGCAGTTGAAACACACCATCAAATGCGACAATGTTTTCAGCGTGAAGTCCAAGCGACATCGCTCTTGGGACATGGAGCCGGTGCATGTGCGCCTTCATGCCATGTGTTTGAATTGTTCTGCACCACACTGGATTAAAGTGGTCTCGGTCGACATGTGTAAGCAGTATGTCTTGAATATCTGCAAGGACTAAGCCCGCTCGCTTTAACCTTTCTTTTGTTTGCTTGATTGAGAAACCACAGTCAATCATGACCCAATTGTTTCCACTTCGAAGAACGCTTGCATTTCCTGATGAACCGCTACCTAACACACAAAACTTGAATCCATTCATTTATTGTGCCACACCTCTCTTGGACTTTCGTGTTTCAGTTAATGGTGGGACTAAACCCTTTCTCGATTGCTCAATGAAAGCAACATACTCCAAACTCGTTGGGGTCCCAAGTGCTTGCAATGCTTCGACGCTTTTTGCAATCGAGTTTCCACTTCGATAGATGAGTTTGTACACATCTTGTCGTTCTTTGATTTCTGCTCGATCAAACTCTTTTCGCCGCATCCCTACGAGGTTGACCGAACCAATGATGTTTGAGCCAGTTGCCATAAAGTGCGGCGCAACGTCACCCGTGATAAAAATGCCACCTGCGACCATTGCGCCCGTGCCAATGGAAACAAACTGATGGACGACTGTGCCGCCACCGATGATGACGTGGTCAGCAATGTGCACATGACCGCCAAGTGAAACATCTGTGACAATTGTGTTGTGGTTACCAATGTGGCAATCATGCCCAGCGTGACTTGTTGTCATGAACAAATTGTTGTCACCAATTGTTGTTGGACGTTCTTGGGTTGCTCTATGAATTGTGACGCCTTCACGGAACGTGTTGTTGTCACCAATCACAATGCCCGGTTCGTACATGTCACTTGGAAAATTGATGTCTTGCGCTGCAAATCCAATTGATGTGAACGGATACACAACATTCGATTCGCCCATTGTAAGTTTGCCAGTCAGATAAACATTTCCAATGAGCGTTGTGCCAGCACCAATCGTGATATTGCCTGAAAGAACGCAGTGTGGCCCGACAGTTACGTCGTCTGCTAAGGAAACTTCCGGATCTATAATCGCAGTGGGATGAATCTCTGGCATCGC
Organism: Phycisphaerales bacterium; assembly: GCA_022447165.1. GTDB lineage: Bacteria > Planctomycetota > Phycisphaerae > Phycisphaerales > SM1A02. The sequence goes on from JAKVBR010000069.1 coordinate 4,890, forward strand.
CCGAGTATCATCTCAAGAATTCTCATGGCGTGTCCACTGAACATTCAAGATATTGGAAAAATTGCGTACGAGCGAGCGCTTGCATTGCAGCGTGAAGTCCATGGCGAAGTTCTTGAACGACGCCATAAAGATGATGCATCCCCATTTCACTTACTCCTTGTGGAACATGACCCTCCTGTATTGACATTGAGCAAAAGACCATCGGCGCGAGACCACCTCATTGCAACAGAAGAGCAACTCAGTGATGCTGGCGTAGTGGTTTGCCAAACGGATCGAGGTGGTGATATTACCTATCACGGCCCAGGTCAACTGGTTGGATATCCGATTTGCGACCTCAATGAACTTCATTTGCGGTTGCACGGTTATATGCGGTTTCTTGAAGATTGCATCATTGAAGTGCTTGGGCAGTTTGGCATTCAGGGCGAGCGAGATCACTGCGCAACAGGCGTTTGGGTTGACAATGCAAAAATCTGCGCAATGGGCGTTCGTGTTTCACGCTGGATTTCAATGCACGGTTTTGCGTTGAATGTGAATCCCAACATGGACCACTTTCATCTCATTGTCCCGTGCGGGCTCGCAGGACGGCAAGTGACTTCAATGGCAGCATTGCTTGGCGAGCAGTGCCCAACGATGGAAGAAGTTAAAGCAGTGACATCAACTGTGTTTAGCAGTGCAGTCGAGCGTCAATCTAAGGAGACGGCTTAATCCCGCAGTGCAGTTTGTTCTCATTTCGGGGGGGGGTTATTGAGCGTCAAGCCCAAGTTCTGCAAGCACATCGTCTGTTAGATCGATGCCTTTCGGATAGGTGAGTGCTGTTCGCAGGCGAATTTGCATGATGGCAACATCGGGGCTTGTCGTTTCAATCGGTTCATCTGGCGCGATAAACCGAAGCACCATGTCTACATTTTTGTTTTCTGCAACCACTTCAACCGCGGTGATGATTTCCTCATACGCTTCAATCATCTGTGAAGCGAAGAGTTCACCTTGTTGTTCAGTTGCGACTTGTTGGAGTTGTTGAAACTCGCCCATGGCCTGTTCCCAGCGTTGACGCATTGCAGGGTGTTCGTCCGAATCCTCAGGCAATGCCTGCGCTTCTTCCATGATGGTATCGAGCACATCGCGAGCATCTTGCAAGCGATCTTCTAAGTTCTGTTGTAACTCGGTTCTTGCATCGACAAAGTGAGATGCTTCCATCATTTGGCTGAGCGCTTTACCCACTTCCATGAAGCCCATGCTCCAAACGGTGCTTGTCGTTGCTTCACCGAATGCAATGCGACTCTCGCGGTTTGTAATGTTGATGGCGTCATCGCCACTCCCGAGTGTGATTGTGTCAACTGGTCCAATGACACCAGTTTCATCACTTCCTGTCAGTGTTGTAACGACAGCACCTGCGAACAGGAGTGCAGAGATTGAGCATGTTTGTATTGTGAGATTCATTAGCTGTCACCTTGTTCTAAGATTGTGAGGAATGCAGATTGAGGGATATGAACATTGCCAATGGCCTTCATACGTTGCTTACCCTTCTTTTGTTTTTCAAGCAATTTCCGCTTTCGCGTCACATCGCCACCATAGCATTTGGCAGTGACGTTCTTTCGCAAACTTTTAACAGTTTCTCTTGCAATGATTTTGCCACCGATGGCTGCTTGCAATGCAATCTCAAACTGATGTCTGTCAATCTGTTTTCGGAGTTTTAGCAGGATTGATCGAGTTCGAGTTTCTGCCTTATCTCGGTGGCAAATCAAGCTCAGTGCTTCGACAGGCGCGCCATTTACGAGAATAGAAACTTTGACGAGTTTATCTGCTCGATACTCGATGATTTCATAATCCATCGTGCCATAACCGCGCGTCATCGACTTGAGTTTGTCATAGAAATCGTAAATGATTTCAGCGAGTGGCAGTTCATAGTCGAGCATTTGTCTGCCTTCGGAGACAAATTTCTGTCCTTTAAAAATGCCGCGACGCGTTTCGCAAAGTCGCATCAAGTCACCAATGGAATCGTCTGGGCAAATGACTTCTACTTTGACGATCGGCTCGCGAATGTGTCTAATTTGTGATGGGTCAGGGAGGTCAGCGGGGTTGTGAACATCGACCGTTGTGCCATCGTTGAGGTCAACCTTATAGTTGACCGTTGGTGCAGTCTGGACGATCTCTGCACCACCCTCACGTTCAAGCCGTTCTTGCACGATCTCCATGTGGAGCAATCCAAGGAAACCGCAACGGAAACCAAATCCGAGTGCTTCGGAGTGCTGCGTTTCAAAAGTAAAACTAGAGTCATTCAGTCGAAGTTTTTCAACGGCTTC
>JAKVBR010000069.1:7199-8192 GCA_022447165.1 Phycisphaerales bacterium
ATTTTTTCATATTTTTTCACAATTTTCAAAGTCAGTCTTTTTGCTTCCTTCTCCACTTGATGCGGGATAGAAATCACAAAACACCATTTGCTTGGGTTCTTCATATCCTGCGAGTGCTTCACTTGCAGGGTCGCTGTCGATGGTAATGGTGTCACCGATTCGGACATCTTCAAGTGTCTTAATCGCTGCAACCATGTATCCAACTTGCGCAGTTCCAATCGATTGAGTTGGGACTGGTGTAGGCGTATATCTTCCAAGTTCAGTAATGGTGAACGTTCTGTTCGTCCCCATCATTTTGATTTTGTCACCTTTTAAGAGTGAACCATCAAACACCCTGAAGTAAACAATCACGCCGCGATAGTCATCGTAATGAGAGTCAAAAATGAGCGCTCTTGTTTGCTGAACTTCAGCGGGGCGGGGCTCTGGCAGTTTCTCGCAAATCGTGTCGAGCAATTCATTGATGCCTTCGCCTGTTTTCGCGGAACAAAAGATGCAATCTTCAGCAGGCAATCCAAGGACTTGTTCGATTTCCATCGCCACTTTCTCAGGGTCTGCGGAGGGCAAATCGATTTTGTTAACAACTGGAATAAGGTCAAGGTCATTTTCAATTGCGAGGTATGCATTCGCAACAGTCTGCGCTTCGACGCCTTGCGTTGAGTCGACAACGAGCAACGCACCTTCGCATGCGGTGAGTGCGCGCGACACTTCATAGGTAAAGTCAACATGCCCAGGAGTATCGATGAAGTTGAGTTCGTATTGCTTGCCACCATAGTCGTGCTCGACTGTCACCGCGGACGCTTTAATCGTAATCCCGCGTTCCCTTTCGAGATCCATCGAATCAAGAAGTTGGTCTTTTGACTCTCGTTCAGTAACTGCCTTCGTTTTTTGCAGCAAACGATCGGCAAGCGTGCTTTTGCCGTGGTCAATGTGAGCAATGATGGAGAAGTTTCGGATTGGCACAGATTGAGCAGTTTACCGCAAAGGAAGGGAAAT
>JAKVBR010000007.1 GCA_022447165.1 Phycisphaerales bacterium
ACCGTAATGCTTCAATAGCGTTTGCTCGACTGCGAGGGTCATCGGATTCAACTGCTTGATTCAATATCGACATCGCTCGGTCGCGGACTGTGTCGCCATGCACAACCATTGGTGGCCTGTACGCCTTTCCACTTTCCATTGCTTGAATGGACTCTTGTTTTGTGCTCCACGGATCTTGGCTTGCACGCTCAATTGGTTTTGGTCCACATGCAGTAACTAGGGTTACGCATAACAAAAGTAATTTATTCAACATCGCTTGAACTCCGTTTCAAGTATGAACTGACTATGAGCAGGATACTCGCAATCAGGGAACACCACGCAACATTATCGCCAATATCTACACTTAGCGGTTTATCAAACACTCGAGGCATTCTGACTTTAGTTGGAAAGACCGAAGCGATCTCCATTGTCATCTCCTCATCACCAGCATATTCAATCCCACCATATGCCGTAATGACCGAACTCATCCCGGTGTTTGCTGCTCTGACCATTGGAGTCTGGTTTTCAATGCACCGCATTCTTGCCTCTCGGTTGTGTTGCAATTTTGCTGCAGTATCAGAACCAAACCACCCATCGTTACTCAAACTAACAAGCACATCTGCGTTCCGCTTTCCATTTTTCCATGTGAGATTTCGCACTACTGCAGGCATCGCAACTTCAAAACAAATTGGAGTTCCAATGAACCACTCATCACTATACTCATCTCTTTCAATTGTTAACTTCAGTGGTGTCGCCTCGACACCTGCTTCAAGATCAGCAAGTTGAGCAGCACCTGCAAACGAACGCACCCACTTATTGAGTGCTGGAACAGCATCAACATATGGCATCCATTCACCAAAAGGCGTCAGCGCCATTTTGTCATACCGTTGCGTTAGACCTTCGGGCGTGAGTAGCACAGCCGAGTTGTAATGTTTTTCTGGCATCACGCGTACGGTGTTTTCATCTTCAATCACGGTGATGTTTTCCCAAGATGGCGTTCCGACAAGCATTGGAACATCAATGTCTCTTACAAGGAATCGCAATTCTTCAGGCCAAATCCAAAAGGGCGTAAACTGATGCGCCCATTGTCCGAAATCTTGCTTGCTCGCTTCAAATCCAGCGCCTGGCAACATTGTCTCCGGCCAAACGATGAGGTCAGGATGTTCGGATTCCTCTAGTGTTACTGCATCCAACGTCATCTGGAACATCGACGTTAAGTCTTTTTGCTGCTGTTCATACGTCCATCGATCTTTGTTTGATTGAGGCACGTTGGATTGAACGACTGAAATGTGACAAAATCTTGGACGCAGCGAACCTGAGGGCGCTCGCGCGATCCACATCAGCACTATAAAAACTAGACACAAACCAATGGCACGTTTTCCGTCCCTGACTACGAGTACTGAGGACGCAATGCCCACCGTGACAAAACTCACTAGCCAAACACTGCCGACTGTTGCGAGATTGACTACAACAGTATCAATCATCCCTGTTCCTGTGAGATACCACGGATACCCACCAAACAACACCAATCCTCTTAAACACTCAATTCCAACCCAAACTGTTGGCGCTGTGAGATAAAGCGGGAATTGTAACTTTGTGTTTACCCTTTGGAGCAAGCACACAAATAGTGGCGCCCAAATCGACATGTACGCACTGAAGCAAATCCAACCGGGGACTGTGATATCAAATGTCCACTTTTGAAGATAAAGCCAAAGCGGAAACTGAGTGAGGAACACAATCACAAACGCTTTCCAGCTCCATGTTGCACGAAGCGCAATAAGGATTAACAAAAGCGGTGCAAGGAGCGCTGCGACCCCGAATCCAAACGGTTCAGTCGATAACAGCGTGCACACTGCTGAGAGAATCGCACAAAGCACAAGTTGCCAGAGATTCATTATTTACCCGCGTAATCGATGAGACTTGAGATTTCAGAACGCAGTTCATTTCTCGGCACAACGCAATCTACAAAACCGCTTTCTTGAAGAAACTCTGCTCGTTGGAAGCCCTCTGGCAAATCTTGTTTAATCGTTTGTTTAATCACACGAGGCCCTGCAAAACCGATGAGTGCTTTGGGTTCTGCAAGGATGACATCACCAAGCATTGCAAAACTTGCAGTGACTCCACCCGTTGTTGGGTCAGTCAAAAGCGAGATATACAACCCACCCATGTCATCGAATCGTGCAAGCGCTGCCGACGTCTTTGCCATCTGCATGAGCGAGTAGCCAGACTCCATCATCCTCGCTCCACCAGAAGCAGAAGCGATAATGAGTGGTAAATCTTGTTCGGTTGCACGCTCAATTGCGCGAGTAATCTTTTCACCAACAACACTGCCCATTGAGCCGCCAAGAAATGTGAAGTCCATAATTGCAAGAACAACTTTTCGACCCTTGATAAACGCAAACCCCGTTTGGATGGCGTCTTTGACTTGCGTCTTTTTCTGGGCTGCCGCAATTCGGTCAGGGTATGCTTTTAAGTCGACAAACTCTAATGGATCTTTCGATTCCATTTCAACATCAAACGCTTCGAATGTTCCAGGGTCTACAAGTTGGTCGATTCGCGTTCTTGCGTCAACTCTGAAGTGGTGCTGACAATCAGGGCACACCCACAAGTTGTTTTCGACACTTCGCTTGAACAGAATTGTTCCACATACATCACACCGTATCCAAAGACCATCTGGAATGGAAACTTTCTTTGCGGGCGAGCTTGCTTCATCAGCCCATTTTTGTTGTGTGTCTTTTTGTACCATCATGTCATCCGACTTACTGAAGAATATCGGTTATCCCTCCCTAAGCCCAGTAATTGCACTTGCGTAGTCATCTGTTTTGAAAATTGCAGAAGCGGCAACAAGTGTGTCACATCCTGCGTTTTTGCACGCTTCGCATGTCGTTAAACTCACTCCGCCATCCATTTGCAAGCGCTGATTTTCTCTAAGAAGCGGTTTGATTGTCTCAACTTTGCTGAGCACTTCTGGAATGAATGCTTGACCAGAAAAGCCGGGGTTCACGCTCATCACAAGAATGAGATCAAAAGATTCAACCCACGGCAAAATCGCTTCTACATCAGTTGGGGGATTAATCGCAAGCCCTGCATCCATTCCTGCGGTATGGATTGCATCAGCAAGTTCCTTCGGATTACAGTCCGCTTCAATATGACCGGTAAACAAATTGCCACCTGCTTTAGCAAAATCTTCGATGTACTCCATGGGTTTTTGAACCATCAGGTGCACATCTAGATACGCATCGGGGAATTGGTTTCTCAGCGATTGGCAAAGCGCAGGCCCCATCGTCAAGTTTGGCACAAAGTGCCCATCCATGACATCAAGGTGTAAGAAGTCTGCTCCTCCATCAAATGCTTCCTGACACTCTGCGCCAAGATTGGCAAAGTCGGCAGAAAGTATCGACGGTGCTACAAGTGGCAATACAGGTGGCGAAGTTAACAAACTCGCTGTTTGACTCATTGTCATAACTCACTTAATCAGCAACGGCGTGCTGTTGTTGCGTTCGATAGGAGTCAAGTGTGAACTTATATTGCCCTTTCTCCTTCTCTCTTGCAGAGAAGTACGCTTTTCGCTGCCATTCAATTGCTTCATCGACATCACCATTGTGGAAATGGACAAGTGCAATCGATGCAAGATATTTTGGATCAGTCTTCCGTTTTGCAAAACTATGCGCTGTTTTTGCAGCTTTCATCGCAACATCCATGCGCCGATTCATTGGTGTTAACTGGTCGTTTGTTGCAATAAACTCTGCAATCCAAGTCAAGAGTTCAGGGTCTTCTGAACCTCTATCGGAGATAACTTTGTTGATGTATGCATACGCGCCTTCAGTGTCTCGCTGCTCAAGCAGATACATTTCAATAAGATCGATGTTCAATCGTGCAAAAACAATTGGGTCAATTGCGATTGCATTGACATATGCATCTGTTGCTTCCGACCAACTCGTCAAGGAACGATATTGTTTAGCCGCTTTAATTGATGGTGCAGCTTCTTCCTCCTTCTTCTTGTCATACCGACCTGTCATCACCTTTGCAAGAGTGTCATCGAACTCTTCTGAAAGGGGATGACCGATATATTGCACAGTTCCATTCTTATCAACAATGAACGCTGCCGGAATTCCTTTTAAACCTGCGGCATCCATCCAAGCACGTTGGGTTCGACGTCTGTTATCAATCCCGACGATGTAATCCATCTTGACACCTTGCTTGTTCACAAACGGTGCTACTTTTTCTGTTTCTTCATCAGTTGATATGCCTACAACTTTTAAACCATCGAGTTCGTATTCTTCTTGAATCGCCGTAAGATGCGGAATTGACTTCCGGCATGGTGCACACCATGTTGCCCAAAACTCAAGAACATATACATTTCCATCAGCAGGATTGAATGACCCCTTGACCCATTCTTCAACATTGAGCCCAGGCGCTGCTGAACCAACTTCTAATTTTTTGTTTCGACCGCCTGGCTGAGCAAAGACATCTGCTCCGAGCATCGCAATCGTAAGGGTAAAAACAGTACTGAATGTGCGTAAACGCATATAAACTCCTTCTCACAGCAGTATTCGCTGAGATATGCTCATGATACGGTATCGTCGAGCAAAGATACACTTAAAAATTCTTTTCCTTCGAGCATTTGTAGACTCGCCCCACCCCCTGTTGAGATATGGGTTATCTGCGTTTCTAGTCCAAACTGGGCAATTGCAGCAGCCGAATCGCCACCACCGACAATGGAAACTGCACCCTGTGCTGTGGCCTCAGCAATGGCCTCTGCAACGCCTTTGGTGCCATGTGAAAATGGCTCGCACTCAAAGACACCCATTGGACCATTCCAGACAATTGTTTTTGCTTCCAGGCAAGTTTCTGCAAACAAGTCGGTTGTTGCCGGACCTATATCGAGCCCCATGAGTCCCTCAGGAATGTCACCTTCAACGGTTGTTTCAGCATCAGCAGCAATCTCATTTGCACAGACATGGTCGCGTGGCAACAGAATTGTTGTCCCATTGGCTTGTGCCCGCTCGAGCATCTCACTTGATTGCTCAATCAATTCGTCTTCGACTAAACTATTCCCGACACTTATTCCCTTAGTTGCAAGCAGCGTATAAGCCATCGCACCGCCAATCACTATTGTGTCGACAGTCCCAATGAGTCGATCAATTGCTCCGAGTTTGTCTGAAACTTTTGCTCCGCCAAGCACCGCAACAAATGGCACAACTGCCTGCTTAATCGTTTCATCAAGGTATTTCAATTCTTTCTCAAGAAGAAGCCCTGCAACTCGCGGCTTCCCTTCCATCTGCTTTGGGACAGCAACCATCGACGCGTGATTCCGATGCGCAGTACCGAAAGCGTCATTGCAATAAATGTCACAACCCTCCGCAAGCATCGCTCCAAATCCACTGTCGCCCGATTTCTCTCTTGAATCAAATCTCAAATTCTCTCGTAACACAACGGGTGCTTCTGATTCCACATCGAACGCGACATCGGTCCCGAGCAATTCACTGAGTCGCTCAGCGACTGGTTTTAAAGTAAATGCTTGCTCAAAGCCTTCGCCACTTGGTCTACCGAGGTGACTCAGCAAAGTGACTTTCCCGCCTCGATCCAATACGCATCGAATTGTCGGAAGCGCCATCTGTATGCGTCTGTCGTCTGTAATTGCACCATCATGAATTGGCACATTAAAATCGACTCTCATCAGTACGCGTTTGCCTTGAACATCAACTTCTTTAATTGACTGCTTCATATTGGGTATCTTATGCTCATAAGATGACAAAATGCGACCAACGATTTTGATTCTTGGACCAACTGCGGGCGGTAAAACCACGTTGTCTATTGAACTTGCAAATCAACTTGAGTGCGGTGGCGAATGCGTCATAGCAGACTCGATGCAAGTGTACACAGACATGAACATTGGCACTGCAAAACCGACTCAAGAAGAACTCGATGCTGCACCTCATCATTTAGTAAATCTCGTCCCTGTTGACAGTGAAGGATTTACCGTAAACAGTTGGCTAGAAGCATCTGAACAAGCAATCAATGACATCCGATTGCGTGATAAGTTTCCAATCATCGTTGGGGGGACGAACCTCTATATCCAAGCATTTCTTTTTGGACTTTTTGATGGACCGCAAAGCGATGAGAAGATTCGAGATGCACTCAATGAATTAGAAAATCGTGAAATGTTTGAACGGCTTAAGGAAGTCGACCCTCAATCTGCGCAACGCATTCACATCAACGACAGAAAGCGGCTCATACGAGCCCTTGAAGTGTTTGAGTTAACAGGGCAACCCATCTCAACTCTTCAAAACCAATGGCAGGGACTCCCCCCCCGAGAAGACGTCATCATCATTGGGCTCGACTGGCCTGTCTCAACAATCAATAAACGAATCAACAAACGCGTCAAAATGATGATGGATCATGGGCTTTTAGAAGAAGTGACGTTGCTACGGGGCAAATTCAACAGCCAAGCAAGTGAAGCGCTTGGGTATAAGCAGATTTTGAACCACCTCAATGGCGAATGCACCCTTGATGAAGCCGTTGAGCGAATCAAAATATTGACTCGCAGATATGCCAAACAACAGCGAACTTGGCTCAAAAGGTTCAAAGTCCTCCCAAATACACATTTTATTGAGATGGGAGATAAAAAGGCACAAACTGTTGTAAGTGAAGCACTTATGCATGTAAAGTCGTGCCTTTCTTCATCACATTAGACTTGACAACGCTCAAAAAGTCGTTTCAATGCCCATCCTCTGACCTTGCACACCGCCTGTGCAATGGATGAGGATGCTCGTGCGTATAGCGTGCGAAAAGGGAAACGAATTGGCTAAAAAGAAGACCACAAAGAAGAAGACCACTAAAAAGAAGCAAGCCGTTCCAGACGCGAAGGGTAAGCATCTTGTTATTGTCGAATCTCCAGCCAAGGCAAGGACGATTAACCGTTATCTTGGTGACGATTATGCTGTGACATCCTCTGTCGGTCACATTCGCGACCTTCTGGCAAAAGCGCCAAAAGGAACAAAGAAGCCAAAGGATTTACCCGAGTGGAAAAAACCGGTTCCGGGCGTTGATTTAGAGCATGACTTTAAACCAACATATGAAGTTCTCAAAGGCAAAAACGCTCTTGTAACAGAGTTAAAGAAAGCCGCGAAAGGCGCGAAGGACATTTGGTTTGCAAGCGACCTTGACCGAGAGGGAGAAGCGATCGCTTGGCATCTTGCTGAGTTACTCGGTGTTGATCCTAAAGATGCGAAGCGAGTCATCTTTAATGCGATTACGAAAAAACAAATTGAAGAAGCGTTTCAACATCCTCATCCAATCAACATGGATTTTGTCAACGCACAACAAGCTAGACGCATCCTTGACAGGGTTGTGGGCTATCAAGTTTCGCCGCTGCTTTGGAAACGCGTTGCTGGCGGTTTAAGTGCTGGTCGCGTGCAATCGGTTGCGGTTCGAATCATCGTTGAACGTGAAAAAGAAATCGAAGCACATATTCCTGATGAATCATGGAATGTCACAGGTCAATTTTCACTCAATCAAAGTGCGGTCAGCGGGCTCAGTGCATCTTGGGCATCATTCCTCTCGACTGTTGATGAACGTGGCAAGGGTCCAACTCGCAAAGCAATGATTGCATTCCTTGCAGAACACCAGTGCGTTGAAGGTACACTTGTTGAAGTTAACGGGAATCCTGCAAAGTTCACTCGTCCAGCAGATTGCAGTGATTCAATTGATAACCACAAAAAGAAGTTGCTTGAAATGGCAACACTCATCGGGATTGATAACCCATCCATCAATGACATTGAAAATGAAAACGGTAAAGGTCCTGCAAAGCACTCGCTCACGATTGAGGGTGATGTCAAAGAAGGCACAACCTACGAAGTCAGTGACATTGCACAAAAAGACAACACGGTCAGACCTCCTGCACCATTTATAACCTCATCTTTACAAGCCTCTGCTTCAACAGTCCTTGGATTTGGTGCAAAGCGAACGATGAGAGCTGCACAAGCACTGTATGAAGGAGTCCGTATCAAAGGTGAGGGACAAGTTGGTCTGATTACATACATGCGTACTGACTCAACACATTTGTCATCAGATGCAATCCAATCCGCGCGTACCTATATAGAGAAGTCATTTGGTGCGCCTTACCTGCCGGGCAAAGCCAACGTGTACACATCTTCAAATGAGTCTGCCCAAGAGGCGCACGAAGCCATTCGCCCAACGGATGTGTCAAGACATCCAAACACGCTACCTGCATCACTCGATGAAGACCAACGACGACTTTACACACTCATCTGGTCACGGTTCGTCGCTTGTCAAATGACTCCAGCAAAATGGCATCGCACAGAAATCTTCTTTAAGAGAACTGACCTTGACACTGGCGCCATCTTCAAAGTTGCTGGGCGAACACTTGCATTCGACGGTTTCTACAAAGCGAGCGGAGTACCAACTTCTGACACTGAACAAAACCTTCCAAATTTAGATAAGGGAACATCGCTGTTCCCCTTCAATTTCAACCCAAGGCAAGTGTTTTCTTCACCCCCATCACGATACAGTGAAGCATCACTCATTAAAAAGTTAGAAGCAGAAGGCATCGGTAGGCCATCAACATACGCATCCATTATCGATGTCATTCAATTCAGAAAGTATGTTGAAAAGATCAATGGGTCATTCCACCCCACAGACTTAGGCGAAGTCGTCACAGAAAAACTGATTGAGGGCTTCCCGATTTTGATGGGTGTCGATTACACACGTTCATTAGAAGAACGGTTAGACAATGTTGCTTCTGGTGATGTTGAGTGGATTGAAATGCTTCACGACTTCTATGGTCGATTTAGCAAGCGCTTAGAAACAGCGTACGAAGTAATGTCTCACGCGAAGGCAGAGACATCACCTGCTCCATATAAATGCCCTGAATGTAGCAGTCGCACTGAATATCGATTCGGAAAAAATGGGCGGTTCCTGTCATGCACTGCTTATCCAGATTGTAGGTATGCAGCACCCATTGACCGGCAAGGCCAACCCTTACTACCTGAGCGTGTCGATGTCGCTTGCCCTGAAGACGGTTCTCCGATGGAAAAACGGAATGGCAGATTTGGTCCCTTCCTTGCTTCAGTGAACTACCCAGACATCAAGACTGTCGTAAACCTTGATAAAAAAGGTGGTGTTAAGTATCCATCACCTCCAGCGCTACTCGTTGAATCTCTGCAATGCGAAAAATGTGAAAGTCCAATGAACTTGAGAAATGGTAAACGTGGGCCCTGGCTCGGATGCTCTACCTTCCCAAAGTGCAAAGGGAGAATGGGCTGGAAAACGCTAGAAGAAGAAAAGCAACAAGAACTTGAGCGTGCACTTGACGCCCACGAGTTAGAACACCCCCAAGTGAAGATCACAACGTTAGATGGAACAGTCATCCCAGAAGGCACACCAATTGAAGATTTGCTCATTGAAGGCAATGTGGCAGAACTAGAACTTTACGATTCTTGATTGAGTTGCGCCTTAGCACCGTGGTAGAATGTCACTCATGCAGCGACACAAAACTCGCCAAATCAATGCCGGCGGCGTTCTCATAGGTGGAGACGCCCCTGTTGCCGTCCAATCGATGACGAGTGGGTATACCTATGAGATTGATACCTGTGTTGCAGAAATCAATAAACTTGCAAATGCAGGGGCAGACATCGTACGCGTCGCTGTTCCAAAAAAAGTCGACACCGAGGCACTTCCAGAGATTCTCAATCAAGTGAATGTGCCAATCGTCGCAGATGTGCACTTCCATTACAAAAGAGCACTCGAAGCAATTGAAGCAGGCGTTCATAAGATTCGCCTCAATCCTGGGAACATCGATGACACCGAGCAAGTCAATGCAGTCATCGATGCTTGCAAAGATGCCGGCATTCCGATTCGAATCGGCGTCAATGAGGGCTCAGTCGTTGAGCGCAAAGACAAACAAAAAAGACAAGCCGAACTTGCAAAGTTCTTTTCTGCCCGAAAACAAGGTCATCTACTTGCAATGATGATTGCAAAAGTTGAAGAGTATCTCGACATCTTTGACAAGCGTGATTTTCACGACATTTGCCTTAGCGCGAAACTCATGGACGCAAGACTCGTCATCGACATTTACACTGAACTTGCAACTCGATTTGATTACCCGCTACACCTCGGCGTGACACACGCAGGACCAAGAGAGACTGGTGCGATCCGTTCAATCAGTGCACTTGGATCGCTGCTCTCACAAGGCATCGGCGACACAGTGCGAATCAGCTATGCAAGCGATCCTGTCTACGAAGTAGAAGATGCAGTTGAACTCTTGAACTGTCTAGATTTGCGGGACCGTGTTGGCGCTGAACTTATAGCTTGCCCAAGTTGCGGAAGAATCCAAGTTGATTTGTTCTCACTTGTTGAAGATGTTCGCAACCAGCTTGAAGACGACATTGAAGTACCAATCAAGGTTGCAGTCATGGGTTGCGTCGTCAATGGTCCGGGCGAAGCAGAAGGTGCAGATGTTGCTGTGTTTGCTGGTGACAGACGTGGCATTATTTATGTTCAAGGAGAACGTGTTGCAAATGTCCATGAAGATGAGATTCTTGACAGACTACTCATGGAATGCAAACTGCTTCAAGAACGCGTAAAAAATGGAGAGACGAAACTCGGCGACAAAGCAGTGAGCATCAATGTGCCTGCGATTACTGTCGAAGGCGAGTCAACGTGAAACAACCAACAGTTCACAAACGACGGGGATTCTCACTCACTGAAATTGTTGTTGTCATTGCAATCATTGGTGTTCTTGTTGCAATCCTCGTCCCATCTGTTTTCTCAATCAAGATGAAAGCAAAGAAAACGAAAGAGCTAAATGTACTAAAGCAAGTGATGAATGCTTGGGCAACTTATAGCAGCGATCACCAAAACAAACTACTTCCAGGATACCTTGATGTTAGTTATCAAGAACACTATGAACTTGCTTGGGCATTTCCTGACGAAACACTCATTCCACCAGCGCCATCATATGATTCCGATTACCTTAATGTTGTCGGTCCTTGGACATGGAGATTGCTTCCATATCTAGACGACCACTGGCAAGCACTTTTCTTCTACAAGGGAATCGATTGGGATCCAATGACAGAACAGGTGAATGCGCATGCATATGATGTTGCGATGACCCCAGCCTTTGGATACAACGGAATGTATCTCGGCGGTTGGAAAATGTATATTGAAGATCAAAACAGAACACGCACACTGTATGCAAGAGCAAAGTTAGAGAATGATGAGGTTATGAATGTTGTGACGCAGTCCCTGGCACAGATACACTCGCCAAGCAATACAGTTGCTTTCGCAAGCACATTCCTAGCGGAAGAACGTACATACATTGACATACCCGATGATATGGATGGCGGGTTCATGGCTATTCCAAGCATGCTTGCTAAGTCAAAACGCTGGTCAGTATTACCCGATGGAAAGATTAATGTATTCGCTGAAACATATGTGCCACTGGGTCGTTACAACGGAATGCCTGCCATTGGATTTGCTGATGGTCATGTCAGTAACGTGCCTATTCAGTCCCTACTTAATCAAAAAATGTGGATACCAAAAGCGATAGAGATTAATGGCGTTCCTGCTGAGAGTTTCACTCACTCTCCTTAACTGCCTCTTCTTTTGCTTGTTTAGCTTTATACATTTGATAACGAAGCATCATCTTCATTCGCCTAAACTCTTTTTCATCAAGCAGTGACTTGCTTGGATTCACACTCATTGCGGTAAACCAACATTCTTCTGTTGGCTTGTAATCAAAAAGAATTTCTAATCGCTGATGAAAATCGTCCATGTGGCCTGCACCGTACAACACACCAATCGATTGAACACCCTCGACAATTTCGAGTGTTACGGCGATGTCTTTCAATACTTCTGTATTCCGGTCAACGATGATGACTTCCATAAGTTCTGGTTGCATTTCACTTGAGAGCTCCATGCTGTCATCCATTGACAGTAACTCAATCATCAACAGTTTGACTGTTTCAACTACGCCACCACCTGCAAGTGAGTCAAGCATCGGAACAAGCCTCATCAAACTTGCTGAGAACTTTGCAGTTATTGTTGCGCCAGATAGCGAATCTATAACTGCCGTATCAGCGCCCTTTTGATGAAGAAGTTTATTCACCTCACCAATGGTTAAATCGCTGCAGAACCAGTTAGGCTCTTCGTAAGGAAGTGAGTCTAACTGAAACTCTAACTCAAGCATGTCAGCAAACTCTGCTTGAATATTAACTGTTTCATCCGCTTGGGTCTCAACAACTCCTTCTGCAAACACATCTTTCAAGGTAACAGACCGTTTGACGAAGATATCTGCTGCATAGCCCTCACCACCAATTGCACCATCACTTCCATAACTCCATAAACCAAATGCGGATTCTTCAGGATACACTTGCAACGCGAAGGGTCTATTCCAAGCATCGACGGATGCGTCATCAATCCAGCCACTAAATCTGCGGTCAATCAGGGACGAATCAACAATAATGTCATCAATTGACTCTGGCATTGTCCCGAATTCTTCGGCAACCTTCACACCCATATCAGCCACAAACTCCATTGAAGCCTTTGTCGACTTCACTGCTTGTTCTGGAGTAGTGTTAGCAGGAGGTCTCGCACCATCAGGTCGGACGGATTCATAGAGCACAACGTCCAACTCATCAAGAAGCAACTTAATGTCTGCATAAAACGCCTCGTTGGCAACATGCGAAACACCAACAAGCCATAAATCTGGCTTGCCCTCAGCACAGTATTTTCGTGATGCGATTTCAAGAGAAACTAAATTGTCTTGAGTTTGTTGGCGAATCCAAGAAGGCGCTTCTTCTTGTTCCAGCATACAAATAGTGAGTGCCAGTGGAATGAATTCAAACATGCTCTACGACTCCCCTCCCTGCTGCGCTGATGCGACAAGTGTTTCTAGGTGACTAATTGATTGCGATGCCCATTCTCTAAAGAGCATGTAAGGGAAAAGTGTAACTAGTGCGATGATAAGACCGGCAGCGGTTGTCAACAATGCCGACGCAATGCCTCCTGCTACATCAGCTGGATCCGTCAACATCGTTTGGTCACCTAGCAATTGAAATGAATCAATGATGCCAATGACAGTTCCTAAAATGCCAAGCAGTGGCGCTGCAGTAATGATTGTTGATAACGCAACCATGTACCGTTCAAAGCGAGGTCGTTCGCGCTCTATTGCTGCAATTGCAACAGCATCACTGTTGCCGTCATGTAACAAGGATTGAATCACTGAAGTAAAAATAGTTCGTTTGCGTTTTATGCTTGTCTCTAAAGATGCTCGATTTCCGGCTCTAAGCAACTCGTTGTATGTTGCAATCACACTTACAGAACAATGCCCACCACCAAAACACCAAAACCAAAGGCGTTCAATAATGAGCGTCAAACTAATGACGCTTAACATGATGAGCGGAAGCATGACAATGCCGCCTCGTTCGATGAGTTGCAAAAGATGTTCCATAAAGCCAAGTAACATCCCTAGATTGTAATTGTTCAGCGTACAATCTGTGAGTGACTGAAACATCAACATCAGAGCCCCCTCAGTTTGTCATCGATCTGATTCCAAGCATTGAAGATGCCCTAAAGAGTCAAATTCTCTCGTTTAACTTGCCAGATGATTTAGAGGAAGCAACCCTCTACGCAGTCATGAATGGCGGAAAACGAGTCAGGCCAGCGCTCACATTGCTGTGCGCTGAGGCGGTTGGCGGTCCGGTAGATTTTGCGATGCAAGCAGCTGTTGCTGTCGAATTCATTCACTGTTTTAGTTTGATTCATGACGACTTACCTGCCCTTGACAATGACCATCTAAGACGCGGGCAACCGACCTTACACATCAAAACGAATGAAGCGATGGCAATTTTGGCTGGCGATAACCTGCTCACGCTTGCGTTCTTGCAACTCGCACAATCGAGTTTTGATGATGAAACAAAAATGATGATGTCAAGAGAACTTGCAGAAGCCACTAAAAATATGGTGGTCGGACAAGTGTATGACACGCTAGGAAATCTTCCCTCAACATTGTCACCAATCGAACAGGTCAAACTTGTACACGAAAACAAGACTGGCGCTTTGATTCGGTGTGCGTGCGTCTTCGGTGGCATGTGTAACGCTCATGATAAAAGCGCAGTGGGAGCCATCGCTTCATATGGAACGCATATTGGCTTAATGTTCCAAATAGTCGATGATTTGATTGATTTGCACGGTTGTGAAGAACATGTTGGAAAAGCCACTCGTAAAGATAGCGAGCAGGGAAAACTCACATACCCAAGTGCAGTAGGAGTGGAAGAATCAAAAAACATCATCGAGCACCTAAAAAACGAAGCAGAGCATGCTTTAGAACCGCTTGGCGCATCCGCAGATTGTCTGCGTTCTTTCAATCTTTGGTTGGCTCAGCGGACCCGTTGAGCATACAATAGTCAATTCAATGTCAAACACTGTTCTTTCGACAATTCAATCTCCCGCTGATTTACGCAATATCCCTGTGGAAGAACTTCCAGTTCTTGCAAAAGAAATGCGTGAAGCCATTTGCAATCAAGTACAGAAAAGTGGTGGACACCTTGCTCCAAACCTTGGCGTTGTCGAGTTAACAATTGCACTGCACTATGTGTTTGATTTTTCACACGACAGATTACTTTTTGACGTAGGTCATCAATGCTACCCACACAAACTGTTAACAGGAAGGCAACACCTTCTAGGCAAGTTAAGACAACGTGGTGGCATGTCAGGATTCCCAAATCCAGACGAATCCCCCTACGACCTCTTTCAGGTCGGACATGCTGGCACTGCAATTTCAACTGCTGTTGGCATGGCGCGTGGCGACACGCTGCTCAATGAGGGTTATGACCCTGACACCAACCCAGATGGCAGAA
This sequence comes from Phycisphaerales bacterium, assembly GCA_022447165.1. Lineage (GTDB taxonomy): Bacteria > Planctomycetota > Phycisphaerae > Phycisphaerales > SM1A02. Next base: position 14,862 of record JAKVBR010000007.1, read on the forward strand.
GAGTTGTCGCCTTTGTTGGCGATGCAAGCATTGTCAATGGCGTTGCAATGGAAGGGCTCAACAACGCAGGAACATTGAAGAGGCAATTCCTAGTCGTGCTTAACGACAATGGGATGAGCATTGCAAATCCACCAGGCGCAATTGCAGATTACTTTGACCACCTCAGAGTAGGATCGACTTATCGCTCAATGAAGCGGACTGCAAAGGAAGTCATGGGCAAGTTACCAGGCGGTTCAATGCTTGAAGACATGTCTCACAGAATGACCGAGATGATTAAGGATGCAATCTTTGAAGATTCCTGGTTTGAACACTTCGGTCTTGTAACAGTTGGTCCAATTGATGGGCATGACTTACCTTCACTTATTGACATGCTCGTCGAAGTGCGAAATGTTGACAGACCCCTACTCCTTCACGCACACACTGTGAAAGGAAAGGGATTTGAATACACAGAAAACGATGCAACAGCATTCCATTCACCGAAACCATTTGAAGTGAAAAAGTGTTCGGTGGAAGTTCAACAGTCAGGCCGCTCATTTACTGCAGCGTTTGCTGACAGCATGATTGACTGTATGAAAAACGATTCAACAGTAGTCGTTGCTACTGCAGCAATGCCAGATGGAACAGGACTCGACAAGGTTATGAAGGAATTCCCAGACCGCACCTGGGATACAGGCATCTGTGAATCACATGCAATGGATATGCTTGCGGGTATGTCGAAAAGTGGTTGCAAACCATTCTTTGCCGTCTACTCAACATTCCTACAGCGAGCGTTTGACCAAGCATTCCAAGAAGTTGCTTTGCAAGGACTGCCGCTTAGGTTATGTTTAGACAGAGCTGGTCTTGTCGGTGGCGACGGCGCAGTACACCACGGCTTTTGTGACATTGCACTCTTAAGAGTGTTGCCAAACGCTGCCTTACTTGCAGCAATTGACGAGCCAAGTTTACGAGCAGCAATGATTTGGATGATGGGGTACGACGAAGGACTGTCTGCAGTGCGATATCCTCGCGATGCCGTCCAGGAGGACCCTCTGCAATGCCCACCGTTTGAGTTGGGTAAAGCAGTAAAACTGCACACTTGTTCGCAAACGCCCAAGTTAGCAATTCTCGGATATGGCACAACTGTATACGATGCGATTACTGCAGCCATGCGAGTTTCTCCGGAATATATCGACGTGTACGATGCACGATTTGCGAAACCAGTCGATGGCGACCTCATAGAACAACTCATTGAACAAGGCGTTTCGATTCTCACAGTTGAAGACCACTCAGTTATTGGCGGTTTTGGGTCGGCTGTTGTTGAAGAAGCATCAAAACGAGGATGTGACACTTCTCAAATCGAATCAATCGGGCTTCCTGACCATTGGATTGGTCATGGTTCGCGATCAGAGCAGTTAGAAGAAGCAGGAATCGATGCAAAATGTATTGCATCAAAAGCAACAGAAATGTTACATGCATTTGAAGATGCGCAAGCATATGTAACGCAGTAAAATCCGAGCACTATGGCAATTCTCATCATCGAACACAGCAATCTAACTGGCGCAGAGCGCCTTGGCGAACGCCTTCTTATGGATGGACATCGACTTGTTACAGTTCGAGTTCATTTAGGCGAACAACTTCCTTCAGATTTGGATGAGATTGATGGCGTGATCAGTTGTGGCGGACCTCAGTCACCACTTTCTACTGATGAGCCGTGGATTGAACAAGAACTTTCGCTCTTACGAGAAGCAAATAAGCGGGAGATTCCCGTTTTAGGGATCTGCTTAGGGTGCCAACTGCTTGCTCGGGCTCTTGGAGGAGAAGTCACAAAACTTGATGAACCAGAATATGGATGGCACGACCTTACACTTTCACCGCAGGGACGAGAGTGCGTCATCTTCGCTGGGCAACCATGGTTCGGGACACAACTTCAATGGCATGAGTTTGGGGTAACAACATTGCCTCCAGATTCAACATTGCTTGCTTCAAGTGAGCGATGTCATGTTCAAGCATGGTCAAACGGGATCAATTCGTTTGGTATTCAGTTTCACCCAGAATGCGACCGAGAAACGATTTCTTCTTGGATTGAAGATGATTCAAGAATGCTCCACGAACGCAATATGTCTAAAGATGATTTAGAAACTCAAAGCGATGAACAATTCCCAGAATACGAACGGTTGACCAATCGATTTTACGATGCAGTGTCGCAAATTCTCATGCCGGTTCACAATCGCTTGCATAGACAACGCAACTAAACATAGTGGACTATCTTGAACCCTACAGAGAAGCTGCAAAGGAACACGGCGGGTCGTTTTACGCCACCCTTTGGAGATCAAGAGAAGGACAACAACTTAGATTCAACACGATGTGTAACGGCATTGATTTTTCTGACGTTTCAATCTTAGATGTTGGCTGTGGACTTGGAGACTTTGCAAACTACTTACTTGATCAGCAGATCCCATTTTCATCTTTTCGCGGCATAGATGCAATGGAACAGATGATTTCAGAAGCAAAGAGCAAGTCACTTCCTCGTTGCACATTTTCAATTGGCGATGTCATCGAAAACGAAGACCTATTGCAAGGATTTGACTGGATTACGATGTCTGGCACACTCAACGCGATGCCTCAAGCTCTCGCCATGGAACTCATTTCAAAGGCATTCTCAGCGTGCACTATTGGAGTTGCATATAACTTCCTATCAAACCAATGCAAACCAAATCTAGAAGAGGATTTAAATCCTGCAAGTCGGTTTGACACGGTTCAAATGCTTGAACAAGCATTTAATCTCACTAGGAATGTGACCTTTGACCAGTCCTATCTCGATGGTCATGATGCGACAATCATCCTCCAAAAAGTGCAAGATTGAGAATTTAAGCAGATTTTTTCAATCACCAAAGATGCATCAGTATCTTCGGTTTCGATGTTGATCAAAATCTTAACTTTACTGATTTGCCTAACTCAGCCAGTTGAACCGTCATGCGAGCGAATTGTAGACGAGCTCTAAATCGATAAGGTATTGTTTGCTGAAATGGGCAAAGGGCAAATCTTTTTTGCACACTTCGACATCAGACACGCGTTCACGAAAACAAGTTCATGGGAAATTAATAGGTACAACCATCAAACAACGAAGGAGTTGCTCGATACGATATTGACGGCCCATGAATCATCGTAGTGTGACATTAGGATTAATCGTACTAACTGCTGTGTATGCTGCAGTCATACTGAATGTAGAACACGAAACTGATTCTATTCGAACTGTTTTGCAATCAAGTTCTGAACTAGAAGTTAGTGAAGGCATCGAACAATCAAAACAGCTCCATTACGATGAGTGTAAAGTCCTTCTGACACCACTGATTAACCAAGATTCTAAACACACCGCCTTGTGCGAAGATGTCCTCATAGAAGTAGCATCCCGCGATGGAAGGATTCTAGATTTACACTCAGGTGGCCTCACAACAACGACGAATGATGCTCTTCAATGGTGGGTCGCTAACCCCCCACGATTGCAATCATTTTCTGAACCAATCCCAGAAGACACCTCGCCTTGGTTAACACGCCTTTGGTCACTGCAACAACATGAGATCGATGATGAAACGCTGCTTTCACTCAATTCAATGCCATTTCATGATCGAGATGGCAGCGTATTGCTAGCGGCACTTGCGCTTAACAAACACACGCCATTGCAAGAACGAAGTGCAACAACAACATCACTGCTGAACTCAATTGATCGCGATGAATTGCTCGCTGGTCTACTACTTTCTGCAATCTGGAATGAAAAGATTGAAGCAAAGCGTTTCAGCAATGACGATGAGTTAAGCACTGTTGCAAGCATCCTACAATCAAAAGATACCGCACTTGCTTGGCGAACCCTACACAACGACGATGGCACCATACGACCTGACCAAATGCTTGCAGGGCTCCTCATGAATCAAGATGAGTTTGTACCACTCTTGATAGAAAGCGCAATTGCTGAAAAGTGGCAGCATCCAGACCATGCAATCGAACTTGGTAAGTGGATTAGACCAGCAATAACTGAAAGATTGCCTACTCAAGGACTAACTACTGTAAAATCTACGCTTGATTGGTGGCGCAAATTCAAGTGTGGCTATCTTATTGAGCAAGGAATTCGCAATGACTAATTCAATAGCACTAAGTGTTGTCATGATGCCGAGAGATGCGAACGCATATGGTTCCATCTTTGGGGGGATTATCCTTTCATACATTGACCAAGCGGGTTTCATTGAAGCACGTAAGCACGGTGTTCATCGATGGGTAACAGCATCGATGGATCGAGTTGATTTTGAAAAGCCCGTGTACGTCGGTGATGTTGTTCGTTTTTACACAAACACGATTAAGACCGGCACAAAATCTGTAAGCGTAGAAGTCACAGTCATCGCAGAGCGCTTTGACAACAATCAACAAGTTGAAGTGACCAAAGCAGAGTTAACGATGGTGAGTATCGATGCCGATGGCAACACCATCCCATTTTTATCTTCACCGACTGCGCACGAAAGACATTCATGACCATTGATATTGCAGTGCTATTTAGTGGTGGTGGGCGTACGGTTCTCAATCTGCTCAACCATATTGAATCGGGGAATCTCGATGCACGAATAACGCTCGCGATTGCATCGAAAGACGGCCTTGTTGGCATTGACCGGCTCAACGAGCGGGGTCTCGACGTAGCGATCGCGCGGACAGATGACGAACCACTCGAGATTGGTGATTCAAGAACTTCCGCATGGCTTGAAGATGCCCGCCCTTCTCTGATCTGTTTGTGTGGGTATCTACGGCTACTCACGATTGAGCCCTGGATGGAAGGTAGAGTCCTGAACATTCATCCAGCGCTGCTTCCAAACCATGGTGGCAAGGGTATGTATGGAATGCGAGTTCATGAGCATGTGATCAAAAGTGGTGACACTCAATCTGGTTGCACGGTCCATTTCGTTGACGAGCAATATGACCACGGTGAAACAATCGTCCAGCGCACATGCCAAGTCGAAGTTGATGACACCCCTCAATCACTCGCTGATAAAGTGTTTCAGCTCGAATGCAGTGCATATGTTGAAGCGATTCACAAAGTTGCTCGCG
>JAKVBR010000070.1 GCA_022447165.1 Phycisphaerales bacterium
TGTTTCCGGAACAGAGATTCGTCGTCCTCACGGTCAATTGAAGTCGGATGATGCTAATCCAGTTTTTGGCACGTGCAAACTTCTTGATTATGAACTTGAATTCGGTGCATTCATCGGTTCAGGAAATGCGATGGGCGAAAGAATCACAATGGCTGAAGCGATGGACAAGTTGTTTGGGATTGTGATTCTCAACGATTGGTCTGCTCGCGATGTTCAAAAGTGGGAGTATCAGCCGCTTGGACCCTTCAATGCGAAAAACTTCGCAACGACTATTAGCCCTTGGATTGTCACAATCGATGCGCTCGCTCCATTTAGAACAAGTGGCCCAATGCGTTTTGAAGGCGATCCAGAAATCCTTGACTATCTTAAGCCAGTCACAGATGACGTCCTTGATGTTCAATGTTCGGTATCGCTCTCTTCATCTTCAATGCGAGACCAAGGTATGGAAACGCAGCAATTGACGCAATCGACATTAAGTCATCTAACTTGGACATTTGCTCAAATGCTCGTGCATCACACAAGCACTGGCTGCCCAATGAATAGCGGTGATCTCATCGGAAGTGGCACAATTAGTGGTGAAACAAAGGACAGCCGTGGGTGTTTACTTGAACTGACATGGCGAGGCACTGAACCAGTCCAACTTGCAGATGGTAGCGAACGAAAGTTCCTTCAAGATGGTGACGAATTGACAATCAACGCTTGGTGTGAGCGTGAAGGAGCGATTCGCATCGGATTTGGTGCTTGCAGAGGCGTCGTTACGCCTGCACAGTAAGTGTTTTTTCTTACCAAGTGTCAGCAGTATCAGTTGGTTCGCCATTTCCGTTTGACGGTTTCCAATCTGCCCATGATTGTGGATACTCAGGGTCATCAATTCCCAGTGCTGCCTTCGTTGGGTAGAGTGGTCTGAACGTATCGCACATCACAGCGAGTTCATCGGTCCATTTTGCGCCGAGTGATTTTTCAATCGTGCCTGGATGCGGTCCGTGCGGAATACCTTGCGGATGCAAACTCAGCGAGCCAGAGTTGATTCCTTTTCTTGCTTTGTAGTTGCCTTCTACATAATAAAGAACTTCATCACTGTCGAGATTGCTGTGGTGATAAGGAACCGGAATCGCAAGTTCGTGGAAGTCGAGCATTCTTGGGCAGAATGAGCAAATGACAAAGTTATGTGCCTCAAATGTCTGATGTGTTGGAGGAGGCATGTGAACTTTTCCGACAATCGGTGAAAAGTCATCGATGTTGAAGCAGTAGGGGTAGTAACAGCCATCCCATCCAATAACATCAAGCGGATGGTAATCATAAATGTATGAGTGAATGCAGTTGCGCGCTTTTATGCGGACTTCAAACTCTCCTGCTTCATCAAAAGTGAGCGGTAGTGTGGGCAATCGCAAATCGCGTTCGCAATAAGGTGCGTGTTCGAGAAACTGGCTCGTCTTCTTTGAAATGTATCTTGGTGGTGGAAGAATGTGACTTGCATTCATTGTTTCGATGCATAGGAATCGATTTTCAGGTCCATCTTTTGGTGCATCATTGAATACCATTTTGTAAATGACACCCTTTGGAACAATAATGTAATCCTTGTCGTGGAATTCAAGCGTTCCCATGCTCGTGTACATCGTTCCAGAGCCATGATGAATAAACAAGCACTCGTCACCACTTCCATTTTTGTAGAAATACTCCATTGACTCACTTGGAACGCAGACGCTCATTTCACAGTCTTCATTACCAAACAAAACAACGCGTCCTGTCACAGGGTCGCCATTTGGTTTCATTTCCATTGACTTAAGGTGACGCATTCGCATCACGTCTGTTTCAACGTACTCTGCTTTTGTTGAGTAAAGCGTCTTCCAACCCGTTACTTGCGTAGGGGGGTGGATGTGATACATCGTTGATGTTGGACCAACGAAACCCTCGGTTCCAAAAACTTCTTCAGAATACAACTCGCCATCGGGTCGGCGAAACTGAATGTGACGTTTTGAAGGAATGTCTCCAAGTGAAGTGTAATAAGGCATAACTTGTACCTTATCAGATTGACTTAGAGGTTGCCCCTGCGTTCTTGCTCAAGTTCAAGTGCTTCAAAGAGCGCCTTAAAGTTGCCTTTTCCGAAGGATTGGCTGCCGCGACGGCAAATGATTTCGAAGAACAGCGTTGGGCGATCTTGTACTGGTCTTGTAAAGAGCTGAAGCAAGTAACCCTGATCATCTCGGTCAATCAAGATGCCGAGGTCTTGGACAATCTTCTTCTCTTCTTCGATGTCACCAACTCGATCCCAAACGATTTCATAGTATTCCTTTGGAATATCAAGGAAGTTCACGCCACGTCTTCGCAATTCGGCAATGGACTGAATGGCGTCGTTTGTTCTAAATGCAAGATGTTGAACACCAGGGGTGTCGTTGTGCCAATCAAGATACTCTTGAATCTGGCTCTTCCGCTTGCCTTCAGCGGGCTCATTGATCGGGAACTTAATCAGTCCGCCACCTGATGACATTACTTTTGACATCAATGCTGAATATTCAGTTGAAATGTCTTCATCATCAAAGTGCTTAAACATTGAGAATTCAAGAACGTTTTCGTACCAATCTACGGCTTTGTTCATGCCATCGAGTTCAACATTTCCGACGCAGTGGTCGAGGAATTTTAAACCACAAGGGTTGTCTTCATTAAACTTGTTGAGTGGATGCGTCATGGATGCAAAGCCAGGCAGGATTGTGTTGCCATGCTTCACATTCGGGAGTGCATAATTACCCGTTCGTGATACGAAAGAGTGAATGACTTGGCCATATGTTTTGATGCCCGCACGAGTGACTGTGCCATGGTCATCTTCAACGGTGTACGGTTCGTATGCAATTTCTGCCCCATTTTCAACGGCTCGATTGAATGCTTTTTCAGCATCGAACACTGTAAACGCGATGTCTTTAACGCCATCGCCATGAAGTCGAATGTGCTCTTGAGCTTCGTGGTCTTTTGAGAGACCAGTTGTCAAGATGATTCGGATGTTTCCCTGTGTAAGGAGGTATGACGCTTGTTCGCGATTGCCAGTCGTTAAATCCTCGTACTGAGTGACTTGGAAACCGAAGGCATATGCGTAGTAAAACGATGCTTGTTTGGCGTTGCCTACATAGATGCGAACGTGGTCAACATCGATGAGATGAAGTGGGTCGGTGCTTGATGTTGCTTCAGGAGCGGTGACTTCAACTGGCGTCGTTTGTTTTGTAGTGTTAGATGACATCCGAATTATTCCTTTCGCTGTGTGGAATACCCCATTGTAACGCTCAAAAGGTCGATTTGAAAGTAAAAAGTGGCGAGAATCTCAAGGTCTCGTACAATACGCGGTTATGAGCAATGCCGCGAGTAAATCTAAAACGATCGAAGTCGTAGAGCCCATCGGCGAACGTGTGCTTATCCGCAAGGATGAGGACAGGAAAGTCACCAAGGTCGGCATCCACCTTCCAGATAAGATTGAGATTCCAACACTCACAGGTCGCGTAGTGACTGTGAGCACCGTTATCGAGAACAACCCTGATTACCCAATCAGTCAATATGACAAGGTGTTGTTTAACCCAAAACAGAGTATTCCAGTCGATTTCGAAGGGGACAACCGTTTGTATGTCGTCCCCATTGAAGATATCGTTGCTGTCTTTAGGCGAGATCCGTGAGTAAAAAAAATTCGGGATTGGCAGCAGAGTCAGTCCCACCATTAAAGCGAATTGGAAGTCGCGTATTGCGAGTTCCCGGCTCTAAAAGTTTAACGCTTAGGGCTACGGTCCTTGGAGCACTTGGTGCAGGTAGGTCGGTGCTCACTGCGCCGCTTGAATCTGATGACACCTTGCTTCTTGCAGAAGCATTGCAAGCAATTGGTGTTGGCGTAAAGTGGACACCAAACAAGTTAGTGCTTCACGGTGTCGATGGAAAACCAAGGCATGGCGCTTCGGTCAACCTTGGGGCTGGCGGGACGCCTTCTAGAATCATGATTGCAGTTGGTGCTTTGTCTGAAGAGCCCTTGACTGTTGATGGTGATAGTCGAATGCGAAGCAGACCCGTTGGCGAGTTGACGAAGCTCCTCACAACATTGAAAGCAAGTTGTGAAGGCGAATCATTGCCAGTGACAGTGAGTAAAGGCGATTGTTCTGGTGGACTGCTTGACATACCAGCTACAAAATCAAGTCAGTTTATCTCAGCATTGTTATTGATAGCGCCTTATTTATCTGGCGGGCTCACGCTTCGATGTGAAAAGCCAGTGACATCGAGTACATACATTGATTTAACTGTTGAGACGCTTAAAACTTTTGGTGTTTCAGCGGCGATGACTGAGCATGATGACTATCTTGAAATTGTAGTGCCAGAAACACGGCTAACGCATCGAGAATTAGATATAGAACCCGACGCAAGTTCAGCAGTTTACTTCGCGGCAATTGCTGCAATTCATGAGGGGATGGCTGTCACGCTTGAAGGGCTATCCCTTGATTCATCTCAGCCGGACATGGAAGCGATTCGCTTGCTTGTAAAAGCAGGCGCAACACTTGAAGAAGTAGAGCACGGAGTAAAAGTTACTGGAACTGGAACGATTCGCGCATTCGGTGATTTGGATGCGTCAGGATTTCCGGATGCCTCACTTTGCCTCGCCGCTGTTGCGGCGTTTGCAGATGGTCCATCGCGCATTTATGGACTAGAAACATTGCCAATCAAAGAATCTGATCGAATTGAAGTGATGGCAAAATCGCTAGCCCTCGCTGGTTGTGGAGTTGCATCAAGCGATTCAGATTTACGGATTTCGCCACTTGTCGATGGTTCATCGCCAATTGCTATTGACCCAATGAATGATCACCGAATTGCCATGTCGATGGCGGTGTTAGGTACAAAAAGGGGGAATCTATCGATTGTCGACCCGAGCTGCGTGTCAAAAAGTTATCCCACCTTCTGGAAGGACCTTCGTAAAATATACGAAGGCAAAAATGAATCATGAAGAACTTTAAGCACTTTGCAAAACAACTCCTCACATGGAGACTCCGCTTCATTAGCGGATTAGTGCTTGCTGCAGTTTCAGCACTTGGGTTGGGCGTTGGACTGTTAAGTTTAGGTCCAGCACTATCTTTGATTTTAGATCCTGAGAATGGCAAGAACTTGATTCAACTTGCTGAGGAACATAACGCATCGAACGCATTCCCCTCAATTCCCGAGGGTTTGATTTCAACGTTGCCAGAAGGGCGTTTTGATGGCGTGCTTTTCATTTTGATTGGGCTAGGTGGACTTACGATTTTTGGTGGACTTGCGAACTTTCTTCATCAATACATCAGCGCTTGGCTTGCGATGCATGTTGTTGCAAGAGCACGGTTCAAAGCATTTACGCATGTTCTGTATATGCCTGTTGCTAAGGTTGCAAGACATGGCTCTAGTGAGTTTGTTTCGAGAATTATCCGTGATGCAGAAGCGCTTCAAGTAGGCCTGCTTGTGCTCATGGGAAGATCGGTTTCTCAGTTCACCAAGGGCATTGTTGCATTTATGGTTGCGTGCGTCTTTGATTACCGTCTCGTCATCATCGCGCTCATAGTGCTGCCAGTTCTTGTCATCACTCTGCAGGTCATCGGTAGGCGAGTAAACAAAGGAACGCGCGCGTCGTTATCTGCACAGCAAGAACTTCTTCGCATCTCTAATGAAGCAGTTCAAGGGCTTAAAGCAGTTAAAGTGAACACTGCTGAATCAACAATCGAACGGGAGTTTGAAAAAGAAAACGCTCAGGTCGTGAAATCTGAAATGAAAGTCAGAGTGATGAGAGCACTCAGTTCGCCTCTAATGGAAACGCTCGCGATTCTCGTTCTGGGAACGCTTGCAGGCATTGCAGCGCATTCAATCATCGATGGTTCTCTGCAATTCAATCGTTTCTTACTTTCAATTGGCGCTCTAGCAGTTGCAGGAAGTTCGCTTAGACCCCTTGCTGGGCTTGTCACTGAAATTCAAGCAGCAGAAGCGCCTGCAGCGAGGTTAATGGAAATCTTAAACGCGAGTAACGAGGAAGATTCAGGAACAGCGAAGATGCCAACTTCATTTAGCAAAGTGGCATTTCAGAATGTTTCATTTACTTATGAAAACAAGGACGTACCAGCAGTTAACTCGTTCTCTGCGGAGATTTCTGCTGGGGAGCGAGTTGCAGTTGTTGGACCAAACGGTTCAGGCAAAACGAGTTTAGTGTCATTGATACCACGACTGCTTTCACAGCAAGAAGGTAGCATTTTTCTTGACAACACAAACATCAATGACATTGGACTCAAAGAACTTCGAACGCACGTTGGCGTAGTGACGCAGGAAACAGTTCTATTCCACGGAACAATTGCTGACAACATTCGATTTGGTACAAATGCGTCTGATGAAGAAGTGAGAGCTGCTGCGAACTACGCACATGCTGATGAGTTTATTGCTGAACTTGATGGCGGCTACGATTCGCTCGTCTACGAGCAAGGCAAGTCGCTCAGTGGTGGGCAACGGCAACGCATTGCAATTGCTAGAGTGTTGCTTAGAAATCCATCCATCATGATTTTCGATGAAGCAACGAGTCAAATCGATGCAGAATCTGAAGCATTTATTGCGGACACGCTTGAGAAGTACAGCAAAGGTAAGACGGTCTTTGTTATTGCCCACCGAATGTCAACGGTCCAAAATGCAGATCGAATATTGGTGTTAGATGAAGGCAAACTTGTCGGCAATGGTACTCACCAAGAGTTGCTTGATTCGTGTGATGTTTATAGACGGCTTACAGAAACTCAACTGATCACGGCGATGCCAAATGCGTAGTTTGTTCATTTTCCTGCTTTGCGCTTTCGTATCCTGTGCAGAACAACAAAATAGCTTCCACGATGATGGCGAGCGAATCGTCTCGATGAGTCCAGGCATCACCCAGACGCTTGTGGATTTAGGACTAGAAGAGAAAATTGTGGGGCGTTCTCCATTTTGTAATGGGGTTGATGAATCGGTGCCAGTTGTAGGCGACTACCACGATGTTGATTTTGAACGATTGCTCACATTAAACCCCACAGTTGTGTTGGTGCAAGAAACGCAAGCGCCAAAGAATACGCATCTCAAACAGTTGTATGAAGGTGGTGCATTTCGGTTGCACTATTGGCCACTTGATTCAATTGATGATATTGAACAGGTGTATAACAAAGCGTCAGATTTGTTTACTGACACGCCAAGAGATTTTGTGTTGAGCATTGATGAAGTGTTCTCAAAAGAACGCGTTCTCATTGTGACAGAGGGCTCAGATGTGTCTGCAGGTTTGTGCTTTGGATCAGGAACTTATCTTGATGATGTCATTAAGACCATGGGATTAGAGAATGCCCTTGAACGAGATGGGTGGGCGATGTTGTCGCTTGAGGATGTTGCGAAGTTGAATCCAGACCGAATTCTTGTGGTTTCAGATACACCAATCAAAGAAGAATCCGTAAAAGGCATTCGTTCATTAAACATTCCAGTGCTATTATTTGAACATGAACACGTCCTCATTCCATCAAGTCAAGTGTCGAATGTTGCGTCGGCGTTGCAGGAACAGTTAGTTGCAGTTCAATGAAGTTTAAGTCATTCATTTTGTTTTCATTTTTAACTCTCTTGTTAGCAGTAGCAGCAGTTTTGCGTCTTTTGATTACGCGAGGTGTTGATGGCACAATCACATACGCATTCCCTGAAGAGCAGTTTTTGTTGTACCGAATTGTTCCGCTCGCAGCAGCCATCATTGTTGGCGCTGGTCTTGGCGTTTCTGGAATGGGGTTGCAAGTGTTGTTAAGAAACCCGCTTGCTTCACCGTGGATTCTCGGTTTATCAAGTGGCGCAGGTCTTGGCGTCATGAGTGTGATGTATGTGGAGTATGCATATCCAGTTTCATTTGAAGGCAGTCACATGGTTGGCGCAATTGTTGGCGCATTGTTTTCATTGAGTTGTGTTTATCTACTTTCGAGAAGGCGTGGCGGCATCGATCCAATCTCGATGGTTCTGATAGGTGTTGTCGTGTCAGTCATCTGTTCCGCTGGCATCATGGTGCTTCAACATGCTGTTCCGATGGGGCTTCGAGGCGCGTTTACGACTTGGCTCATGGGGCGTTTGCCTGAAGTGGAATCAGAGTTACGTCTTGCGATTTTCGCAGGGATTGTATTGACTGGCGTTTGGTTAGTTGCTTGGTGGGGTCCT
>JAKVBR010000071.1 GCA_022447165.1 Phycisphaerales bacterium
CGTTAAACTTTTGCACCGAGCCGCTCAGCAAGTCCAGCATCAAGCAACGCTTGCGGCGCAATCTCTGCAGCCGGCTTCATCGAACCCCAGCCGATTTCGGCTGTGATGAGGGCAATTGGTTTTGATTGGTGCGGCGTTGACTCCATCGAACCCCCGATTTTACCCCAAACCCGACCCCCTTTGGGGCGTGCTCGCAGGGCAGTGCCCTTCATTGCCTTTAAACCGCTATCAAAAAGATAAAAATTCAATCTAACTTGTATATCACCCCCTCGTGGCAAAATAGGCACATTCATCGTACTATGCGTCTATCAGGCAAAGGAGCCGCAAGACGCATGGATCAGCGAAGTAGATGGCAAGCATTCCGTGGACGACTACTCATGTTAGTCGGTGTCATTGCGCTGCTGACCGCCATGTTCCTGCCACACCAAATCCCAGACCCGCTCGCACCGCTCATCGTCGTCTTCGGCGTAGGGTTTATCCTGCTCGCTATACCCAGCCGTATTTGGACCAAATTTCCAGAGTGGTTTCACCGCGATGACACTTGGCTTTAACGGTTACTCCTTGGGTTTGTCGTGATGGTCATCAAAAATATTGAGGATGGCGTCAACGCCCTTTCCTAAGGTATCTGTGACATCTTGAACTGCTGAACCAATGCCAAGTTGGTGAAACACGGGGAGTGAGTCAATCGCATTCGTGACGTTTGAAAACGCAATTCGTGAAAAACCCTCAACAGGATGCTCAGACAGATGTTGCATGATCGCATGTGTCACAGCGCTTGTGATGGCTTCAGTTGCGACCTCTGCATCACCATCTGTGCCAATGTTGTGGAGCGTAATCTCATCGATGTGCGCATCGACCACTCTGTCTTTAAAAATTGTGAATGAGCCACTCGCATGTACTTCAATGTTTTTAATGGTAAGCATTTCAATGTTAAATGTCGGTTCTGGATGACTGCCTTCGGGCGTTTCGTCCTGCTTGATGTGATTGATGATGGCATCGATGTTTGTCATTCCATCTTTCTCTTGAAGCGTCAGTGACACACCGCTCGCACTCACACGGGGAATCACGACTTCACCCTCAAGCAAACTCAAGACACTGAATTGAATCGCTGCATCATCGACTGTCAAAATTGTAGGTGATTCATCCGATTGAAATGGTTCAGGATTTTCAATTGCAAGCCCCTTCATCGTGGAATCGTCTCCAAAGAAGCCGACATGGGCGCTCTGCAAGGTAAGTTTTACGCCAAGTCCCTCCGAGCCCTTCTTCTGAATAATGGATTGTGCGACACCATCAAGCACAAGCATACCGATGACGCTTGCAAACACGAGGAGTAACACAATCACAAGCAAGCCGTTGATAATTTTTTGTTTCAAACTATGTTTGACGACTTGCTGCTCTTCTTGACTTGGCTCTTGATTTGCTTCTTGCTCTGTTGGCTCATTCATACTTTGGGCATGATATGCGCATCCTGCGTAGCGTCATGAGGTTGCGCAGAAATAACTCAAAAACGGACGTTTCTGTGTAAAAAATTGAGACTCAGTATCAATCACAAACTTGATACTCACAACTCCTTGACTGCTTAAGATATACGTCATGATTAGAGCATACGAAGAAAAAGACATAGACCAAAGCCTCCGAATGTTTCAAGAGGTAGGGTGGATGGAAGGTGATGATTCTGACAAGGAATCATTCAAAGTTTTTTCTTCTGATTCCCGCGTCAATGTCGTGGAACTTAGTGGCGAAGCCGAAGTCATCGCACTCACGCGAGCGGGTTCGATGCGATACCAAGAGCATGAGATCCCGATGGCTGGTGTAACCGGCGTCGTAGCCAGTCGAGTTGCAAGAACGCAGGGTTGGCCACTACGAGTCACCGCTCAATCGATTGCTGAAACTGTAGAGGATGGCGCAGTTGTCTCGGTGCTTGGTATGTTCGACCAAGGGTACTACGACCTTCTTGGATTTGGTTCGCTCCCCTACCACCGAATCACAACCGTTGATCCAGCATCATTTAAAGTGCCAAAACTCACGCGGCCGCCTGTTCGATTATCAAAGGACGACGCAAAGGAAATTCATGAATGCCGTCTGAGAAGATTACGCGTTCACGGTTCTTGCAACATGAACGGCGAAGGCATCACGGCGTGTGAAATGACATGGGATGCAAAAGGCATGTTTGGACTTGGCTTTCGCAACGATGATGGAGTACTCACGCACTTCGTCGTTTGTAAACCAAAAGATGAACATGGGCCATACTCCGTTTGGTTTACTGCATATGAAACGCATGAACAATTGATTGAGTTATTGTCACTGTTAAAGTCGCTGTCGGTTCAAGTTCACGGTATTCGCATGGCTGACCCGCCACACATGCAACTCCAAGATTTTCTTGACAAACCGTTTGCATCACAACGCGCAAGAAAAGGTGGCGACTTTGATGTCAACCCGCTTTCATGTGCGTGGATGCAGCTCCGCATCAACAATGTTAAGCAGTGTGTGAGCACTATGGCATTTCGTTGCGACTCACTGCGATTTAACTTATCGCTAACCGACCCAATTGAAGACTTTCTTCCTGATGGTGCGCCATGGCGCGGCGAAAGTGGCGAGTATGTCGTGACGCTCGGCGAAACTTCAAGTGCTGTTTGCGGAACGGATAAAGCCCTTCCAACACTCAGCGCAACAATGAGTGGTTTCTCGCGTCTGTGGATTGGCGCGCTCCCTGCAAGTTCAATTTGCGCCGCTGGGCAACTTACAGGCGACGATGAACTCATGAAACAACTCGATGACTCGATTTTGTTACCGTCGCCATCGGTCGATTGGGATTTTTGAATTGAGGGTCTGTCCCCCGACCTGTCCCTGGGTCTGACCCCATAGATGACTCCATAGGTAGAGGTACTCTCTGTGGATACATGCAAGGCATGTGGACACGTGGATGCGAGCCCCTGCGAGCAGATACGCCGGGGCCACGAAAAAGCGGCACAGAAACGAAGTTTCATGTGCCGCGAATGAGTGGGCCCGGAGGGACTCGAACCCTCACGGGTTATTACACCCGGGGGATTTTAAGTCCCCTGCGTCTGCCAATTCCGCCACAGGCCCAAATAGCAAATCAATAAATTAGTGTGAACAACCACAACCGCCTCCGCAACATCCGCCCCCGCTCGCTGTCTCCATTGGAACACCCTTCTTTGGAAGAAGTGAAACTGCTGAGAGTTTCTTCTCAACAGGCGTGTCACTCGGCGTTTTGCCAGCGCTCAACCCTGAGCATGCACACAGCTCACCCCACGTTTTAATCGTGTGGTTCATGCTGTGGAGCACCTCAATGGTCTCGGCATTCGTTTCACAAAAATATTCGTACGTTGGCATTGCTGTATTTTAGCAACCATTTGTCATGTAGACTGTTTCGTAGCAAAGATAGCAAGGGGAGTTTTATGCGTTTCATTCCATATATCATGAAACGTATATTCGGCTCTTCGACTGGCTAGAGCCAAATCAACTAAAAAGCGACTGCGATGTTGTTCCATACGCAACCGCTTGGGAATCAGCATCAGCTGATTCGTTTTAGTGTTAAGCGTTAAACAAAAATGAGGCCTAATCCTTTGTAAATCAGGATTGCCATGATTGCACCTGCGGGAATCGTGACGACCCAACTGATTGCAATATCACGAACCGTCGAAAGGTTGAGCGCGCCAATGCCTCTTGCAAGTCCAACACCAAGAACAGCGCCGACAAGCGTGTGTGTTGTGGAAATTGGAAGTGCAAGTTTAGACGCAAGCACAATCGTAGTCGCTGCACCGAACTCAGCGCAGAACCCGCGAGATGGAGTGAGTTCTGTAATTTTCTTACCAACCGTTTCCATCACACGCCAACCGTAAGTCGCAAGACCAACAACAATACCAAAACCACCAAGGGCAAGTGCCCACATTGGAACGGTTGCTTTTGCCGCAACGACTGCATCTTGCGCCGTTTGTACTGCTGCAGACAGAGGCCCGATTGCATTTGCAACATCATTTGCGCCATGTGCAAATGCTACAAAACATGCGGTCAAAATCTGCAAGAAGATGAAGATGCGTTCAACTTGTCTAAACTCGTTGTTTGATCCAAGATTGGCACGCTTTTCTGATGTGTCAGTGATTGCGCGTGCTTCTTCAAGCATGCCGTCAATCATCCCCTGTTCATCGCCGTCAGCAGAACGCCTTGCTCTATTGAGGTGTTTCATCGCCTTTTGCATCGCACGAGCCGTGTACTGCTCGCGTGCCTGACGTTGATCTTCAAGGGTATCATCTGTTTTATACCGACGAAGTAGCACAACGGATAACAACGCGCCAAGCAGACCAACACCACTTGCAACAAGTAGAGCGTTTGGAAGTGACAAGTCGAGTTTCAAGTGCTTGAGTCCTTTGAATACCATGACGAGGGTCATGATGCCAAGAACCATAAAGACCATATACGGCGTGAACTTCCGGACCGCTTTCACAGGATCCGCCTTGTAAAAGACCTGATGCATCACCACTTGGAAGATGAGGAAACTGATAGTGCCGCTCAAGAGTGGCGAGACTACCCAACTCGCAGCAATCGTGCTGACCTTATTCCAGTGGATTGCTGTCATGCCGCCATACACAATGCCGAAACCGATGATGGCGCCGACAATTGAGTGAGTCGTTGACACTGGCCAGCCAAAGTAAGAAGCAATTTGGAGCCACAACCCTGCAGCAAGCAGCGCAGAGAGCATACCAAGCACAAATGCCTGTGGGTCGCCCGAGAAGAGCATTGGATCAACAATCCCCTTTCGAACGGTATCTGAAACGTGACTGCCAACAAAAAATGCGCCTGCAAATTCAAGAATAGCAGCAAGAATGACTGCCCTCTTAAATGTCAGTGCGCCGGAACCAACGCTTGTTCCCATTGCGTTTGCAACATCGTTTGCACCAATGTTCCACGCCATATAAAAACCGAATACAAGCGCTAAGATGATAAGTACTGTCATATTGTCCATAATTATTCTCTTTCCTCAATCACTTCAACGTAAGTAGCATCCGAACTCGGTTTGCTAACTTTTCAGATTGATTACTAATGCCTGCAATTTCATGAAGCAAGCGCTGCCACACGAAGAAATCGCCGACAGACAATTCGTTTTCGTGGTCGAGCACCGAACGCATGAGTTTGCGCTGCATTTTGTCACACTCATGTTCCGCTTCTGCAACAGCGTCAATCATGCCGTCAACTTTTGCCGCTTCAGTGCCTGAGAAACCAGACTCAATGAGCGCGTCAAGTTCTCGCATGACATCTCTTGCTTTGTGGAATGCTTCAACATTACCCTCGAGGTACTTATGGAATGCATCTTTCAAATCGTCAATCATTTTGACTGGGCGAATACTCATCAGTACACCTGTGTCTTCTGCTCTGTCTGCAATTGAATCTTGCAAACTGAGAATCTCAAGCAATTGACTTCGGTCGATTGCCATAAAGAGTCCCCGTGGAAGGTTGTTACGAATGTCGTTTTTAACGAGGTCCGCCTTGTGTTCAAGTTTTGAAATAGCTCGTGATGACTCACCGACATCATTGATTGTGCCATTACTGATTTCTTCAAGCAGCGTTACCGTCGCTTCTACACAGTCTGCAACTTTATCGAGATGCAGTTGCAGAGGCACAAAAGGTGACTTGCCGAATAATCGAGACATTGCATTAATAGCCATGTGTTTCTCCAAAATGCGAAGGAAACTATAGTCCTTCAAAACTCATTATTGTTTGAGTAGATTTCCTGTGTATATTCGTTATTAGAAAAGCAATTGCAATTGCGTTCGGAGTAAGAATTGGTCATCATTTTGACCCGTATCTGCTCTCCAGCCATTGCCTGATGATGTCCAATCTGCTGAACTCGCACCTGTTCCATTGCTGTCTGCAAGTGAATCACCCGCCCAGGCGACATCGGTCGTCCATTTCACCGCATTACTGCCTGCAATTGGCCAATAATTGAAGCCAATGCGAAGCGCTGACATGTCAGCAGACCCGTTTACAAAAGTCGGGTTTCCATCGATCGTTCCTTCTTGGAATTGTGCGAATAGTTCTGTGTGGTCGTTGACAAGGAAACCGCCTTGAATCAGCCAGCCAGATGAATCTTGAGTGACGCCTGTTGCTTTCACTTCACCCTCTGTTTCTACGCCGTATGCAAACACGTTCCACCCATCGCCTCTCCATGTTGCATCAACAGTCCAGCCGGTGCTTTTATCGATTTGAGCATTGCCATACTCGATGGTTCCGCCATCAGCATCCATTGATTGATAACCAATGCCAACAAGAAGTCCTTGCTCGCCACCTGCTTTTGACGTGAGTGCTGCAAAATCTTTCCAGTTTGCTCCACCAAACTTAAACTCAGCACGAAGGAGTAGTGCATCTGTTCCTGCACCGAGCGCTTGACCATTCGCGCTGTTTGGACCATCTAAATACTGGATGTCCATTTTGAAATCATCGTTGCTCCAACCGTAGTTGATGCCCTGTACCCAGCCGTAAGTAAAGGCATTGTCGAGCATCGTTCGCTCGACACCAAGTTGCTTGCCTGAGGAGACAATGCTTTCGCGGAGGAATGTGCCTTTGAACTGCCCCATCTTGAGCCATGCGCCATCATCAAATGATTTGGCGATGTAAGCATCTTCCATGTTTGAGCCACCGTTGCGTGCCCAAGTGTGCGTCAACTTGTATTGCCATGAAGGATTGCCAACATGTCCTGAAAACTTAAGCTTTGTTCTGCGTTGTTCAAAACCTTGATCATCCTCTTGACCAGTTGCCTCATTCACAAGCCATCTTGCTTGAATTTGACCACCAAATTTAAGTTTAAACTTGCCATCAGTTGATGCTAGCCATGGCCAACCTGATGTTGAGCCAGAGCCCTGCAAACTTGATCGCAAGTCAGCATCTCTCAAAATCTGATCCGCTAGATTTTTAGTCTCGATTGCCCTTTGCTCATTAAACCAAGCATCATTATTGTCTTGATTTTTTAATTCCTGCACTTCTTCACGAAGATCGTGAACAAGTTCCCATAAAGCTTCTGTCGAATTATCAATTTCTTGAAAATCTGTAGGGGCAACTACAGACAGAGCTAAAGTAGCAATTAATACATCCATGTATTTTCTCCAAATTTTTCCTGCATGAGCCCGATTGCTCATGCCACCACTAAATTTACGATTTAGTAACTTTGCGGGAAATATAACAAATCAATTCCCCATAAGAGTGATATCTAGTTTTTTTTTTCAAATAAATTTGATCTCAACTTATGTGCGAGCATAATCAAATCAAAGTATCCTGCGACCTGTCTTTTGGCCGAGTACCCAAGTGGACTAAGGGAACGGATTGCAAATCCGTGATTCGTGGGTTCGAATCCCACCTCGGCCTTTTCATGTGGGGTCTTAAGCGGCCACTGGAAGATTAGTTTTGGGCAGTGGTTCCGGCGCGTAGTTCATCGCTATTTTGGAACGGAGCCCTTGACAATGTCGCCCCCGTGAGCAATTCGTAGCTCGCTGGCTTCGATAGAAGCCAGCCTGTACAGGAACCCCAAAAACCCTTCTCAATTCTAAGACGCAGTGGACGACCAAAGTCATCATCCATTGAAATGTACTCCCCTGTTGCTGTATTTGTAACGCCGACGTAGTAAACCCCGCCATCAACAAGTTGATCCCCATCATGAATGTCAACTGAGCGGCTTCCATCGGTATATGACGCTATCCTCGCAACGCCAGGAACAGAAGCACGAATTGCTGAGAGTTGCGCTACTGCCGTGTCAATGACTTCGGTGGAGGCCCGTCCGAGAGGCGTCGACCAGAATAAGTATGAGCCCATTTCAAGTGAACCATACTGGTCTTCGACTTCATCGCCCGCTGGAACCGTGGCAACGAGTTGATCTGAATACAAGATTCGTCCGGTCTGTAAACTAATGGCTGTGAGTTCTATCGCAACAAGTGCATCATTTGCTGTTTCAAACCACCGCATTCTTTGAACTGATTCAGGCGCATCAGCCGTATGGAGGAAGTCGGTCACAGTTCCCTTGACATAAAAGCCATACTCTGCTCCAAGTGCGTGAAGTTCGCGGTGAAGTGAGGATGTTCGTTCTGAACCATGCGTGTCTAAGATTGCATTGACATCCCTCGTCAACGAATCATCTTGTATGAGTTCAAATTTTCCGGT
>JAKVBR010000072.1:0-2226 GCA_022447165.1 Phycisphaerales bacterium
TCTATGGAAACGGTTATCCCGCGATAAAAACGATTCTTCACCCAGAAACGTATTACTCTGGTACAGGTACGGAACTCGTCAGTGCAACTTCTATTCTCTGGGGTTTGCTTGGTCTAGCAATCATCAAAATCATTGCTACAAGTGTCACTGTGGGTTCGGGCGGCGCTGGTGGTCTTTTTGCCCCATCGCTTCTTGTTGGTTCAGCAACTGGGGGGTGTGTTGGGTATATCATTCATCTCTTTGGTTTTTTTCCAGAAACATCCCCAATCTATTTTGCATTAGTGGGAATGGCCGCAACAGTTGCAGCAACAACGCATGCACCATTAACGGCGATCCTGATTGTCTATGAAGTCACACAAAGTTATCAGTTGATATTGCCGCTGATGTTTGCTGCTGTAGTGAGTACTGTAGTCGCGCGCTTTGTATGCAAAGAAAGCGTGTATACATATAAACTTTCGCAGCTTGGAGTACGACTTGGCGCGATGAGCGACCTAACTGTGCTTAGACGATTAACGCCTGCAGATGTCAGCATTTCTAGACCTGCTCTTGTCTCTTCTCAGGAGTCAGCGCAACGACTTGTTGAGTTGATGGAATCAGAAGGTGCTTCGGACTTTGTCGTCACTGACGCACATCAAAAGTACAGTGGAATGGTAACTAGCGAGGATTTGCGATCTGCGCTCGTGTACAGGGAAGCAATTCCTCTGCTTCAAGTATCAGAGTTGCAACGTTCTGACTTGCCTACCATTCAAATGGACGAGCAGCTTGATGTTGTGTTAGACAAGTTTTCAAAGAAAGACGTCCAATCATTAGCAGTTGTGAATAGTCAGGACATTATTCTTGGCGTAATGACGCGAGCAGAGTTAATGAAACGATATCAACAAGCACTTGATAAGGACGGTTGATGGTGCTGTTTTCACTCACTTCAAATGAGCGGATCCGCAAGAGTGCTGATTTTGAACGCGCTTTCAAGAAGGGTAAACGAAAAACCGTTGGCCCTCTTTTGATGTACACGATTGAATCAGAGTTCCCCTACCCTCGTATCGGGTTTTCAATTCCGAAACGCGTTGGCAATGCAGTAAGGCGAAACAAGATACGAAGACGTTGTCGTGAAGCATTTCGCTTGATGAAAAAGGATTTGCCAAACATCGACATCGTGCTGTCTGTTCGACCACATGATGTCTTTAGCGTTGTTGAATATCAAGCACTGATAGCCACTGGAGTCGGATTGAAATGACAATTTCACCGCTAGCGAAATTATTCATTTTGTTTGTCCGGCTCTACCAAGTGACTTTGAGACCTTTTGTCGGAGGGTTCTGTCGGTTCCAACCAACATGTTCAGATTACTCCATCGAAGCGCTACGAAAGTATGGGGCAATCAAGGGTGGATGGAAAACAGTTTGTAGATTGCTTCGTTGTCATCCATTCGGAGGATGTGGCTACGACCCCCCGTGAGTTGAAGAACAACTCACTTTTTGACAACGCTGTTTGTTAGCGTGCCGACAACCTCAATCTCAACTGTGACTTCATCACCATCTTCTAAGAAGACCTGCGGTGTTCTTCCGATGCCAACGCCGCTTGGAGTTCCTGTGAGAAGGATTGTGCCCTTGAGAAGTGTCATGTCTGTAGAAAGTTCAGAGATGAGTTCAGCAACACCTCTAATCATGCATGCAGTTGAACTTTCTTGCATGACTGCCCCATTAAGAGTTGTTTTAATCGTGAGGTTTTGAGGGTCTTCAATCACACTAGCGTCGACCATTTGCGTAAGCGGACAGAATGTGTCAAAACTTTTGCCCCTGATAAACTGTCCACCATTCTTTTGTTTTTGCCAAACGCGTGCGGAAACATCATTTGCAACTGCATAACCACCAATGTAATGCATTGCGTCATCAATTGAAACATCTTTGCATGATTCACCAATGATGACAGCGAGTTCGCCTTCATAATCAACTTCATGTTCACAGCAACTTGGCAGAACAATCGATTCGCCATTGCCAATAATCGTTGCGGGGTTCTTCATGAATAAGACGAGTTCAGTAGCGCCTTCCTGACCCATTTCAGTTGCATGTTCAGCATAGTTTTGACCAATGCATAAAATTGCTGGAGCAGATTGCATGACTATTGCCTTTCAACGGAAGTGCTTGGATTGTTTTCTTTGTTCGCGTTCTTTTCGGCTTCTTTAGCCATGTGTTGTCGCCAGGCTTCAAGTCCTGGTGGCTGCGGGAATGC
>JAKVBR010000072.1:2236-8058 GCA_022447165.1 Phycisphaerales bacterium
GCGTCATTGAAACTCTTGACCCTGCTGATTGGATTTCGAGCAAACTGTTGCTGTAGCACTGGAACCATGTGGTCATAAACGCGAGGTCTAATCCCCTGTTCAAGTGCGTCGACGCCTGCCCAAATTGCCATGCGTTCTTCTAGCGGAACAGTTGGGTCAGTCATGAGTTGTTCAAAGGTAATAATGGCACTCGACTCAAGAACACCAATAAGGTCTTTAATCCTGCCGGAGCCAAACTTAGTCGTGTAGTTGTTGTATTCGTTTGTTTTAAACTCAGTTGTGACTTGGTCAGCAAACTTCAGTGCTTCTTTGAAGAGTTCAGGCCTATTCTGTCCAACACCTACTCGGTACGCATAGCGAAGCGCAGACGTCACATCGCTGATTGCAATTGCAGGCAGGCGTTCGTACTCACCCTTTGCTTGCTCTCTTGCCCAGACATCAAGTGGAAGTTTATAAGCATTGTTTGGAGGTGTTGCACCAGTACCGTAAAACTGGTCAAGTTTATCTAAAAGTGCTTGAGCGCGATCAAGTTCGCCCTGTCTATACCACTCTCTGACTGCAGAACCGAGGAAGTTCTGTAAGAAGGTGTTGAAGGTGTCTGCGCCAGCACCTCTGACAAAGTAATGCTTCTTGTAGAGTTCGTTCCAAAGTCCCTCTCGGTTTTCGTCACCGATGATTGCGTCAATGAAGCGGGGGTCAGGAAATCTGCCTGGGACTTCTTGAGAAAAGGGGTCAAAACTGATTCGGCCTGAGCGGGCGAGGCCTTGCAGTGCTTGCAATTGAACGCGGTCAGTATTCAGTACCTTGTAGATGTCGTCTGCCTTGAGCCGCCCCTTGCCAACATCGCCCCCTCGACGAGCCCAGTACAGGGAGTGCGTTTGAGGGTGACGCCAATCAAGTGGTCCGACATCTCGCGTATATTCGTACATGAGTTGTGGATCCATGTTGTATTCGTCTTTGAGCACTTGTTTACGGAATGTGGCAAGGAGCACTTTCCAAGCATTCTTGTATTCAGGGTCGTTATACAAAGAAAGCAATTGATTGAAGTATGGTGATTCGTTCTTCAATGAGTCGGCTAGCCCAACTTCCTGAGCAACAGTTGAATATTGTGTAATCGATTCAATTTGAGCAACTTGTGTGAGCACATCTTCTGGCGATAGTGGTTCAGCGTCTGTTACAAAGTCAGCGTAATCTTTTTCGAGTTTTTCAAGTAGTGGTTTGACGAGGGGTTCAACTTGTTCCGCATCTTGAATAGTCCGCGGTGCATCTGCAATCTCTTTAATCCACTCGACGCGATCTTGCCAACCCACTGGTGGTTCTCCAAGAATATTGTGCCAGCGTTCAGCAAATTTCCTCTTGTAGAACAAATGCGCATCATCAGTGTTGCCATTCAGTTTATGCATGAAGAAAAACGCGAGCTCTTTATGGAGCACCATGTCGTCAGGATTCGCTCGAAGCCCCTTCTCTCTCAATAGGCGAATGCCTTCGTTGACCCACTCCCAACGTTCTTCAATCGTATGGGTTGCAACTGATATGTTGTACGCCATGTTATGCGCATGAAAAATCCAAACTTGTGGGAAGCGTGGTTGGAGTTTGGTAATCAAATCAGCATCTGCCATAACCTCAAAGAAGAGGCCCTCTTGTTGCATTTGCTGAACCTTGATCCATAAGTAATCAACGAGTAGCCCTCGCAGTGCGCCAATTGACATGCCAATGGTATTGATCCAGTCAGGCGCACCTTCCACGACATTATTGGTATATCTGAGTGTGCTCTTCTCGGCATCTTCCAAAATGTTTGGAAGCATGACTCCGCCAATTGTCATTGAAACTGCGGTGATGAGGGCGGCTATGAGTTGTACGATTCTGTCTCTACTCATTTTCTTACCCGTTCCCACTGTAGATTGCTAACTGTCGCTTTTGCAGGACAATTGTTCCAATAATCATCGCTCCACCCGACCATGCTAACCCAATTGAGAGGAATCCCTTGAGGACCGAACTCCACGATACGAGCATGCCGTTCACGAGATTGTCTGTTGGCCTTAGCGTGCCAAATCCATCGAGTAACCAGACAATGATATTGGCAATGGAGTTGATTACATTTTCAAAACTCCATTCAATGATGTGCGCAAGATTTCCGAAATCGACTTTGTCGGTTGCTGGAGGAAAGTACGCTTCAAGAGATTCAGCTAGGAATGGGGCTAATGTTCCACTTACAAAGATTGTCAAAGTCACCATGCATGCGACTGGGAAACTGAGGAATGTAGATGAAGAGAGAGCGAGTGCGGCTAGGAATGCAAGTTTGATCCAGAGAACAATGATCGCCCTGAAGAAGTTTCCTTCAAAATCACCGACTCGGTAAAGCAGTTGAATGCCGCCCTTATCGAAACTCATTGTGCCTTTACCCATGTATGTCGGGGGTGGCTCGTACAAGTTGTAAACAGAGATATCTAGAGTACCATCATCTTTAATGTACTCAGCAGGAATCATTGTTACATGCGTCATTGTTGGGATGTAACGAACGGAGTGTCTCGTTCCCATATCTCCGTTGTATGCAAATCCTGCTTCATATGTTTCATGTTCATCAGACTGCCCAATGTGGAACCGGTATTTAAACGCGAGTGGTGTTCCCATTTTCTTCGCATGTTCTAAACCAGTGAATGTATATGTTTGTGCGTATACACCGCCACGCATTGGTGGAATTGAGCGTTGTTGTGCCAAGTGTTGCTCTTGGACATCTTCGCGTAACTTTTGGCGGAGTTGGACTTGGATGCTTTCTTCGTTTCGTAGGTCAGGATCTGCTTCAATGAGTGCTTCTACTCTTGCAGCAACCTGCTCATTTGTTAACTCTTCAAAAATTGGTGTCGCATCGACTCTTGCAGTGAGCACTTCTTCGTTTACTGCTAAGCGGTCGAGTTCACCTTGGACGCCGGGTGCCACTGGGGCTGTTCGAAGAAATTGCAAGTAGAGGAAAATCGAAATGCCAGCAATGGTGAGAATGGCTAAGTTGAGGGTTGCTATTCCAAGCCATTTGCCAAATATGTAGCCGAACTTGCCAACTGGCTTAGTGAGAACTTGCCAAATTTGTCTGTCGCGAATCTCGAATGCAATTGTTGCACATCCTAGAAACACTGTAAGAAAGGCAGCGATGCCAAATGACACGCCCAAACTTCGACTGAGCATCGTTTGGATTTGGTGTCGTAGTGGCGATTCAGCGTCGATGAGCGCAGGGATCGTCGGAAGTAAGACCAGCAGGAGCGTGATGAACGCTAGCGATAGTTTTGTGCGAGTTGCCTCAACAAGTACTCCCCTTGCAACGCTTGGCACTTGTCTTGGAGAGCGCAACAGTGACTGAAGTAGTTTTAGACAGAGTTGGTAACTGTACGCCAGTACGCAGATGGAAGTTAGCGTAAACGCTAACTTATGGAATCCAAACAACCGTGAAAGCAAGAACGCAAAGCATGCCATGAAAACGGCGTAGAGCATTGTTCTAAACAGTCCTAAGAACACGGAGATGATGCACCAGAAGATCGCGAGTGCTGTAACGCCAATTGCCATGTTAGGATTTTGAAGTAGCCACGCAGGCGCCCATGTTGGGACATCACTCGATAAGATTAGAGCGGTTGCACTAGCTGGGTCTATGACGTAATTGTCAGCGTCAAGGATCTGAAACCCCTTGAGCCGTTCATCACCATATCGTTTGCCAGATACTTCAACAAAGCCGATTTCTTCAAGTTGCATTGCTGCAACATGTTGTTCTGGTCCAGTGAGCAATTCAAACAACATTGTCCTGCTCTCGTAGAGTGACCAACTAGCCATGATGAGCGGCACAAAATATGTGAGGACAATGCCAGTTAAAACAGTACACAAGATGTAGCGAGAAGTTCTCTTCTCCTGCCATCGTTGAATCCAGTTATGAATTGCGGCAAAAACAGTCACAGTTTGTTTACTCTTTTTGTTCTTCGTCGTTGTTCAACAGTGCGTCAATCACAGATGCATCAGCATCCGTTGGAGCGCTTGCTTCAGTTGTCGATTCAGTTGCTCGAGCAATTGGTTCTTCATCGGAATTGACTAATGCGTCGAGCACTTTGTCATCTTGAACATCTTCTTGAACTTCGTTTGTCGCTTCAACAGCAGCAACTTGTTTGTTATCTGGTTGTTCGATTAACTTGCCAATGAGTTCGTCTCCAGTCTCATCGCCTTTCAAGAAGGCAGCGGTGTCGCCTGTCTGCGCTCCACTCGTTTCAACATGGGCTGCTCTAGCTGCATCAACAATCTGTATGAAGAACGATTCAAGGTTTTGCCTTGGCTGCTGAACGGCATCAATTGAAGTGCCCTCGTTCTCTTCTAAGATGCGTTCAATCTTTTGAATCGTGTCATCGTTCTTAACTCGCGGCACTTTGAGAATTGTGTGATTGGTGTCAACAAGCAATTCGTCAGCGGTCCCTTCAGCATGAATGCGTCCGCCATAAAGGATGGTCATTCGGTCGCAAACATCTTCAACATCTGAAAGCAGATGTGAACTTAGTAAAATAGTTTTGCCACGCTTTTTGAGTTCTAGCAGTAAGTCCTTGACTTGGCGAGTGCCGATTGGGTCAAGACCACTTGTTGGTTCGTCAAGAATCAGAAACTCTGGGTCATTAATGAGTGCTTGGGCTATGCCAATGCGCCTCATCATGCCTTTGGAGAATTCTCCAACATGTCTGTGTGCAACTTGAGAAAGACCAACCATCTCGAGTAGTTCTTCAGTTCTTTTCTTTCGCGTCTTCGCATCAATTCCGTACAGCCGACCGTAATAGTCAAGTGTTTCAATTGAATTGAGGTATGGGTAAAGATACGACTCTTCTGGCAAGAACCCGATGAACTTTTTCGTCGCAACATCGTGTGGTTCTCTACCAAACACAGTGATGCGACCTCTTGTTTTGTTTAACAGACCAAGAATGAGTTTGATGGTTGTGCTTTTGCCTGAACCGTTTGGTCCAAGAAGTCCAAAAAGTTCACCGCGGTTAATGTTAAAGGAAACACCATCAACTGCAGTGGCTTTCGCCCTCATCCAAAAATCTTTGAAGATCTTCGTTAGTCCTACTGCTTCAACGACATGTTCAGTATGTGGCGCGCGGGAATCGATCATGATTAGTCCTGTCTTCCGTGCACAACACCATCGGTGATATTGAGCTGTCTTGATGGACCGTCGATATTGATATCTCTCGCTTTGAGAATCCAAGGATTGAGCAAGTCAACATCTTCGATCATTGTTGCCGCTTCTTTGCGATTCAACTGTTGTCTGTGTCTGAGTTGAGCGATGTCTTCAAGGCCTGTGATCCCAATATTAACACTCGCAATAAATTCTGGAACAAGAATTGGTTCAACGTCTGCAACGCTCAATACATGAGCATACATGTCAAGCCATTTATCTTTAATGACGAGTTCTGGATGCTCTCTGTAAGTTGGTAGCAATGATTCAAATCGGCGATAATCTTGCCCAAGCGTTGTTTCAATTTGAGCACGATATCCTTCAGCCATTGAAATCGTGTTCACGACATCGCCTGAAATTTCATCAGAGTTTAACTGTTCAGTGATGAGTGCAAGTTGCTTCTCTGCTCCGGCTTCATCACCATTGAGCGTGGCTTCTTCATACAGTGTGATGAGTTCAAGGAGCGTTTCGTAATTGCTACCTGCTGCTTGAATGAGCATTTCGTGAGCACCCGCTGTAGCCATCTCAACACTTGTCTCTGCATTGATGCGTGCGCTATCAAATGCTGCATAGGATTGTTGAATATAAAGTGGTGGCTCTGGTTCGCTTGGAATAATGATGTCAGAAATTC
>JAKVBR010000073.1 GCA_022447165.1 Phycisphaerales bacterium
AGATAAATCTGTGCAGATTCAACACGTGCTCGCAAACTACGTACTTGTCTGTCGACCGTGTATAACGCTAAAAGGTTTTCAATTAAGGGCATTTAGACGATTTTAACAGAGATTTAGAGTATTTGGAATAGCCAATACGCTACCGGGCTCGTCAAGATTAGAGAATCAAGGACATCTAACACACCTCCAAGACCAGGAAGTGCCGCTGATGAATCTTTAAGCCCACTATCTCGTTTAAAGATGCTCATGACAAGGTCGCCGCACTGACCAATCAGGCCAAGAATAAAACCAATAATTGCTGCAAATGTGAGTGATATTGTTGGTTCATCTTGCAAATAGGTATTGTTCAATGAAGCAAGCAGCATTGCCGTTAAGGATGCAGTCACGACTCCACCAATGAGACCTTCCCAAGTTTTACCCGGGCTGATCCATGGGATTAGTTTGTGTTTGCCTAAGTTGCAACCCGTGAAGAATGCACCGGTGTCACACATTTTGACAATAGCGATGATGCCCAATATCCAGAGCGCGTCATGTTCTCTGCGAATGAGTAGCAGGAAGCCAAAGCCAAGCCCTAGATAGGTCGCAGTCATTGTTGAATAGGTTGCTCCAGCGATGACCCCTGAGAGTTGTTTTGATTTCGCAAGAGTAGCAATTGATAAGAAGAAACTGCCCATTAAAATTGTTGCTGCTATGGCAACAGAGGTTGCAGCAGAAATAGTGTCATTGCCTAAGTAAAAGAACGCAATCCAAGCAGCGAGCGTCAGCGTCATCATCGGGATGCTTGTTCTAAGCCCTAGTCCCTCACCAATGGCACCAAATTCAATTGCAGCAAGTGGTGCAACAAGCAGGGCGAGTATTGCGAGGACGAGTCCTGACTGAACGAAATAACAATTCGGACATGCTTGCGAACCGATCGAGTTATCAAGAATAAGTATTCCAATGATGCCTATGCTTAAAATAGGACCTGTAATCAGGCGTTGTTTTAGCATTTATAGTTTGTCCTCGAATGCCTCGTAACCGCCAGTAATCGATTGGCAATAGTTGTAGCCAATCGAACGAAGATAGGTCGCAAACGTTAATGATCGGTTCCCAGTTCTACAGTAGACAACGATGTGATCTTCTTCGGTGCAAGGTAGGGATTCTTTGCTTACGGAGATGTGTTGCAAAGGGATATTATGAGCACCAATCATGTGGCCTTGCTCGAACTCATCTACTTTTCGGCAATCGATGACGATTGCTTTTTCACAGACTTCTTCAAACGAAAGTTCAAGAGGAAGTGTGCACTGCTTCTCTGCATTCATAGATGACATCCTACCATTAACTTGATTCAGATAACAACTCATTGAATGCGTCCTGCACGACTTCAGTTATGAATCCTCTTCGAATCACGGCCTTGACAAGTTTGTTACGACTTACGCTGAGAAGTCGGGGATCAATCTTTTTCATTCTCAACTCTAAGCAAACTTTGGCGCGTTCGATCGCAGGCACTTCGTTGGCATATGTTGCTATCGCGTCTTCGGAAATCCGAGAACTAATGTGTTTGAGTGCAAGTTTCTCTCTGAGCAGGAATTTTCCTGCGGGTTCTTTTCGAGTGGTTTCTCTGATCAGTGCTGCGGCATATGCAGCATCATCAAGCCAGTCATCTTCTAGAAGTGAGTTGATGACCAGTTCTGCAATCTCTGTTTGTACGCCGCGCTGAATGAGTCGGCTGCGTAACTCCTGTGAGCCCCACATTCTTCGTGAGATGAGGTCCATCGCCATGGCTCTTGCTTCTTGTTGATCTTGGTGCAGTGCAACTGCAGACGACTGCTCTTGAGCCCAATCGCTGCCTACTTTAAGTTGAATGAGGGCTACTGTCGCTGCATCAACGCGAGCGACATGTTCATCGTCAACATAGATCTCTCTAAAGTTGGGGTCGTCTTCAGAAATTTCGATTGCCGTGATTAAACTCATTGAATGGCTTCGTACAGTGTGCTCATTTCTTCAGCAGCATGGAGATCACCTAGTGCATTGGCTTGTCTAAGCCCGTCTTCAAGTGTTTGAATTGCATCTTCTGTTTGTCCGGCGTCATCTTGACACTTCGCTTTGTGATACCACGCGTAGGTGTACGTTGGATCTATTTCAATGGTCTGGTCAAACCACGCAATGGCTTCGTCATGTCTTTGATGCTTGGCATGTTCCATAGCGATTCCATACATACAAAAAGCATCATGCGGATCATTCTCAAGAAGATTGCGTAATTGTGAAAGCCGGTCGTTTTGTTCGGTTCCCATCTGTGTATCATGACAGGAATGAAGAGATTTTGTTTCATTATTCTTTGCATTTTCGTTCATCCACTGATGGCCGACGGTTTACAGATTAGAGATGCGGTTGGCGGAAGAGCCCGCGCGATGTGTTTAAGCGATTCCTATTGGTATCAGGCAGTCGGTGATCGTCTTGAAGTGTTGCTCCCGCAGTCCGCTTCAGACGTTGCAACAATAATGCTTGCAGAACATCCAGCAGGGGCTGAGTGCACTGAACTTGTTATGGTTGGCAGTACGCTTTACGCATTGTTGCAGGGCGACTCAGTTGTCATTCTCGATTGTTCCAATCCAAGGGTCCCCGTGATCACGAAGCGTCTTGGGCAGGATGACCTTGGGTTGCAACCAATTGGATTAAAAGCAGTCGGTTCATGGGTTGTTACATTTGGAAAGTACGGTGGAGTCCTGCTTCCAGAGAGCAAGCCAATCGTTGAGACCCCAAAGTCAGTGCAAGATGTTTCCATGTCAATTGACCATGGAGTGGTCTATGTTTCAGATGGAGTCATCTTCGACGCGGATTCAGATGCTATGTATGGCAATGCGACAGAATTGCACATCTTAGATGAGTACGCAGACGCTCCCTTTGGCACGCTCGTTTCATTGCTTGAGGATGACTCTGGAGTAACTGTACGGTTGCTCAACTCCGATTTATCACCGGTCAATGAAAGTTCCTCAGTTGCTCAGTTGAATGGTTTATATCTTTCGACGCATATCCAAGAGAATCGTATTTTTGTGATGATGTCTGACCGAATCGAAGTGTTGAGCATTGCTACAGATTCCCTATCACGCATTGCCACAATACCTGTATCAGGGGTGTATGACCTCGGCGTGATTGGCTCAAACTACCTTGCGCTCACTGGCGACTTTGGATTTGGGATTTACCGTCTTGAAGGTGATCGAGGCGGCAAAGGGGATACGCTCTTAAGAGTGACGCAGGCCGCAAGCACATTTGCACCCGGGAAACACAATGTGTGGGGCGTACAGATTCCTGCTCAAGTGGGCTCTGCATACTACAAGTTTGACGAGAAGTTTGAGTTTAACGAAGAAGAAGTAGAACAAGCCACTTCAACGAAAGAAGCGGTCATTCTCGGATGGCGAGCGGCAATTGATCCAGACACAAATGAATGTTTTATGGTCGATGCGAATGATGCCCTCGTGCCACTTCCTATACCAACGGCTTCGTCTCTTGTTCCAATTTCAGGAAACTTTTGGGTCGGTACCTCAGATGGTGTGTTTGTGTTTGGAGACGACGGCTCTGGAAGTCTTGTTGAACTTGCATCCATTAAAATGGCAGGACCAATCGTTCAACTCATTCCAATGTTTGATGGTTCAGCGGCGTTCGTCTCCGAGGCGGGTTTCGTTGGCATTGTTGAACAAACGCAGTAAACTCAACTAACATTTGAACAAAACGCTTGGCAGATTTCACTTGAATCACACAGTGCGCCACGCTTCTTGCAGACCTCTCGGCCGTGTCGAACAAGGAGATGGCTGAGCATTGTCCAGTCATCTTGGGGAAAGAGTTTCATGAGGTCTTTTTCAATTTTCTCTGGTTTTGTTTCTTTGGTTAAACCAAATCTTCCAGCAAGTCTGCCAACATGCGTGTCGACCACAACGCCTTCATTTTTACCAAATGCATTGCCGAGTACGACGTTTGCAGTTTTTCTGGCAACACCCCGTAGTTTTAAAAGGTCTTTCATGTTGGCAGGCACGACGCCGCCAAAGTCATTTTCAATCATGGTTGCTGAGGCGTGAATTGATTTTGCTTTGTTTCTGAAAAGACCAATCGTTGAGATGAGCGGTTCAAGTTCCTCGGTCGTAACAGAAGCCATCGATTGAGGGGTTGGATGTTTCTTGAATAGTGCAGGGGTTGCCTTATTCACGCCAACGTCCGTTGCTTGTGCTGAAAGAATCGTAGCGACGAGCAGTTCAAATGGGTTGTTGTAATGAAGCGCGCAGTGGGCATCAGGGTATTGCGTGATGAGCGCCTTGTACAGTTCTGCTGCTCGCTGTTGTTTCTTAGTCATGTGATGAGTGTTCCTTCGCTCCACGTTTTTCCAGAAGCCCAGTGTTCTTCTTTCCAAATTGGCACTTTAGATTTTAAGAGATTCATGATTTCTTCAGTAGCCCTCAGCGCGCTTGTTCGATGTGGCGAGCTCACCCCAACAGCAACACTTGATTCGCCAACGTCAACCATTCCTAATCGGTGGCAGATGGTGACGTTCTGGCAATTGTGTGTGGTAGCAATTTGGGTTGCAATTTCGTGGAGTGCTTCAGCCGCTAACTCGTCGTGTGCGGTGTAATACAATCCTGCGAGTTCGCCATGGACATTGTGACACTCTTGGCGTGTTTTTCCAAAGAAATGAATGAATGCTCCACATGAAGCATTCTGCGCAGTCATCAATTGTTGTTCATCAATTGGTTCGCTTTGAAGCCATATGTTGATTTTTGGAGCATCTTCCATCAAATTCCATTTTACAACCCAATTCGTCCTAATTGGTAGGATGCTTGTATGACGCATCAATTGTCTTCAACTCATGGTTCATGTACCTTGCTGACAATCAGTGATTCGCGGACTGAAGCAAACGATGCATCGGGCGATCTCATTGAACAGAAGCTTCTTGTCTCTGGTCACCAACTTGCAGGGCGTTTCATCGTGCGGGACGAAGTGGTTGATATCAGGGCAGCCATTTCTGCAGTCGTCATAGAATCTCCCCCAAACCACTTCTTAATCACAACAGGCGGAAGTGGTATTGGGTATCGAGATTGCACGCCGGAGGCATTTGAGGGGTTTCAATTTACTCCGCTCACAGGATTTGGAGAACTCTTTCGAATGTACAGCGAGCGAGAGATTGGTCCTCGAGCAATGTTGAGCAGAGCGAATTCAGGCATTCTGCTCCATCGAAAGAAAAGAATGCCATTTTTTATTCTGCCCGGATCGACGCAAGCCGTCACGCTCGCGATGGATGCTTGTATTCTTCCCACCATTGGGCACATTCTTGATTTGTGCCACTCGAAGGAGCAAGCATGAAGTTCGTGCACGGTGTCGATTTAATCGAAGTTTCAAGAATCAAACGAATGCTCGAAGAGCATGGTGATTCTTTTTTATCTCGTTGTTTTACAGATACTGAACGTGCTGTGTCGAATGTTTCTTCAGATGAAACTCGCAATCAAAGATTTGCAACCCGCTTTGCAGCAAAGGAGGCAGTGATGAAAGCACTCGGCACGGGATGGGGAAACGGAGTTGGATGGAAAGACGTCAGCGTGGAAAGTGTTGATGGTCCGCCACAAGTTCGTCTTGCAGGTGGTGCAGAGCGGAGGGCAACTGAACTTGGAATCACACAATGGGCATTGAGTTTATCCCACACGGAGTCGCATGCCATCGCGAGTGTCATTGGAACTGGAGCAAGTGATGCCTAGAAAGCAAGGTCCTGCGTTGTATGAACTGATGGGGAAAGGGAATAGGCCAGCTCGCAATACGAGTAATGGTGAAGTGCCAGAAGAGATTGATGAGAATCTATCCCATAATGTGCTTGCTCCAGGTCAAAGTTTTCGATTTTCAATAGGGACAATTGGGGTCTGCGTTGCAGTGGTCATCGCACTGCTCGCCATGGTCTACACCATGGGCTATAACCGAGGACAATCGATTGCAAAAGAAGATTATGGTTCAAGATTGTTAGAAGGATTCGTAGAGCCAGATGTTGAAGCACAGGGCTCAAAGCAAATGCAACAGCAACAACCGAACGCCATTCTTGATGCAAAACCCCCTTCAAAACCGCAATGGGGGCCAATAGAGAGCGATCCGAGGGAATCTGGGCGATATTACTTCACACTGATGCAAACGACGGCGTCTGGGGCCCATCAATTAGCAGGATTCTGTAGGGAAAAGGGACTTGAAACTTACGCCATTTCAGGTCACAATACGCGATCCTACCGTGTTATTGCACTTCCAGGTTTTGTAGACCGAAATGGGGCAATTGCGGTATCATTGCGAACCCAAATTGAGGCGATTGGACGCCAATGGGCTCAACTTAAGGCAAGTGGCGGCAGCAACTTGCAAGACGCGTACCCCAGTCTCTACACCGAGTAGAGCAACCCACAGGATTTTCTCATGAGTCTTCACAGAAGTTTGAAAACAAAACCAGCTGGCCTCAACCAACACCGAAACGTTCTGACACGTGCAGAACGCGTTGAAAAACTAGCGAGTCAAGACAGCTTTGATGAGTCATGTGATTCGCCAATTGGTTTACCGAAAGTTGAATCTCGCAAATTGAAGATTGCTAGCAAGAAGAAAGCAGCTAAGGCAGATGACGGAGAGTCAACTGAAGAAGCAGCTGAGTAATCTTGTCGACGCAGACCTTCAACCCTGAACACCTCATCTCAGACCGCGCGAAGCACATTGAGGCATCGGGCATCCGAGCAATTTGGGCACTTGCACAAAAGTGTACAGATCCAATTGACCTATCGATTGGTCAGCCAGATTTTAATGTTCCCGATTTGATTAAGCGTGCAGCCATTGAAGCGATTCAATCGGATCAAAATGGTTATTCTAAAACTGTAGGCATCGAGGCACTCATTGAGCGGATCACAACATATTGCACTGAATCTTTTGGGTGGGATTGCAGCGATGAAGGTAGTGAAGGAGTCATGGTTACAACGGGAACGGCGGGAGCATTAACGCTTGCGTGTTTGGCTCTGCTGAATCCTGGGGATGAGTTAATTATTCCTGACCCGTACTTCCTCATCTATCCAACACTTGCAACCATCGCTGGTGCTAGGCCTGTAAGTTGTTTGACGTATCCGACTTTTAAGATGACTGCCCAGTCGATTGAGGCATGCATTACATCAAAAACAAAAGCGGTGATCTTGAACTCTCCATCAAATCCGACTGGTGTTGTGTATACAAACGAAGAAGTTAAAGTAATTGTTGAATGTTGCGAATCACATGGCATTCTTCTCATTACAGACGAAATCTATGATGAATTTGTATTCTCGCCAGCGACATTTGCAACGCCAGCGACTCACTCTAGCAATGTTCTTCTAATTCGCGGGTTTGGAAAAACATATGGATGTACAGGATGGCGACTTGGTTATGCAGCGGGCCCGAAAGCAATCATTTCTGAAATGATGAAACTTCAACAGCAAACATTTGTTTGCGCGCCAACACCGCTTCAACACGCAGTCGTCCAATCTTTTGACACTGATTTGTCAACGCTCGTTGAGCAGTTTGCAAACCGAAGGGACATGGTTGTTGATCATTTATCACCAGTAACGGAGATGGCAACACCTGAAGGTGCCTTTTATGCGTTTCCAAAAGTTCCAGAACACCTTGGAATGAACGCTACAGAGTTTGTGCATCGATGCATCGAAGAAAATCTGCTTCTCATACAGGGCTCAATCTTTTCGTCCAAAGACACGCATGTTCGACTCAGTTTTGCAACCCCGGAAGACAAACTCGAACGCGGTCTTCAAAAGTTAGCAAGCTTGATGAAGTAGGGTAAAAAATGCCCCGTCGACAACATGACGTCATCGACGAGGCGGAGGGGAGAAAGATACTCCCTTCATCGGTGTAAAAAGCATGAATTCGTGAGCGAAAGTTAAAATAGGGAAAAAAGTGCGTCGTATGCAGCAATCTGTTTTGAAGCACCGT
>JAKVBR010000074.1 GCA_022447165.1 Phycisphaerales bacterium
GTTGTTGCACTGCTAGGCTCCGCCCTAATTCTGGCATCAAAAAGTGTTCCTCTAAGAGAAGGGTGGTCTGCTCTGAGGTTTCCTCTGCTGGGTTTACGACCTGTAGCAGCTTGCGGAATCACAGCTTCAATAATCACAACTGCGGTGTCTTCAGAGTTAATGAACTGCTCTGGTGTAACATCACCCCAGCCCCGTGTTGACTCACCGATGCCTCTACGTGCTAAGTCGGCAATCATGTGCGCGCGAACTTGAGGTGGAATGTCACTCGAGCCCGTGCCTTTTAGTCCAACGACAAGCCCGTAACCAGATGCAATGATTGGTTCATATGTATCTTGGTAGGTATTGGAATAACCCATCAATGCAACATGCTGTTTGATTGTTCCTCTGAGCATGCTTGGGACTTCACTGTAATCGGTTCCAATGTTTGCGCGAGTTGGGCGTTTCACCTCTTCAGCGCGTTGAACAGTTTCGCAGTTCAACAAAAGTAGTAACAGCGATAAGGAAAGGATTTTTAAGTAAGAGTGGAATCTCATATTCGTATTCTCAGTATGATAGGACCCATCATTATACATTCCATTATCTCATTGTTTTTACTTAATCCTGGCGGGTTTTCAATCCCTCAAATCGATATCGCAAATGATGTCGAAAGGCAGGTCACCATTGATAAAGAAGAGGGGCAATACCTCGGTCACCCAACGACTGTTTTGCTTGAAGATGGCAAGACGATTTTATGCATGTATCCGAAAGGGCATGGTAGGGGCGCATTAGTCATGAAGAAAAGTGTTGACGGTGGTCATACTTGGAGTGAGCGATTGCCAGTCCCCGATTCGTGGGCGACTTCAAAGGAAACACCACATGTATACCCAGTAGTTGATGCTAAAGGTACTAAGCGGCTCATCCTTTTTTCAAGCTTGTATCCCGTTCGTATGTCCGTCAGTGAAGATGACGGAGTCACATGGAGCGAGCTAGAGAAGATTGGTGATTATGGCGGAATCGTTGCGATGGCTGATGTCATTGAAACAGGGAAGGGGTGTTACACAGCATTCTTTCACGATGATGGTCGATTCATTAAAGAGGGCGGAAAGTGGAATGCGTTTCACGTGTATGCAGTTGATTCAACAGATGGTGGTTTGACTTGGAGTGCGCCGCGCGTTGTTGCCCATAATCCTGAACTGCATTTATGCGAGCCAGGCCTTATCAAATCACCAGATGGGAAAAAGTATGCAATGCTCTTGCGAGAGAACAGCCGTAGGGCAAACAGCCAAATCTGTTTCAGCAAAGATAATGGAAAAACATGGAGTACTCCTGTTGCCATGCCAGGTTCTCTCACAGGAGATAGGCATCAAGCAACATACGCAAAAGATGGTCGACTCTTTGTTTCATTCCGTGATACAGGAGATGAAAGTCCGAGCAAAGGCGATTGGGTCGCATGGGTCGGCACCTTTGATGATTTAGAACAGGGTAAGGAAGGGCAGTATCGCATTCGATTGTCTGACAATACGCACCGAAGTGACTGTGCGTATCCTGGTGTTGAACTGCTTCCAGACGGAACAATTTTCACTGCGACATATGGACACTGGGATGGTATTAAAAAACCATACATTCGCGGTATCCATTTGAAACTCAGTGAGATGGATGCTTTGCTACCTAAAGAATAACAATTAGTCGCAAACGCCCCATTCACTCACAATGAGTAAGACATCAGAAACATTGACGATGCCGTCTTGATTCACGTCTGCGGGGGAGTTGTTTTGCCCCCACTCATCCATCACTGCGAGCAAGTCAGTGACATTAGTCACAGAATCGCCATTGATATCTGTAGGACATTCTTGACTGTCGTTGCAATCAATTCGGATTGCAGTAATGTGCACATTGTCAATGTGGTATCCTCGGTATTCGTTATACACATCGTCGATGGAATCGAACCCCCATGCTAACTGAAGTTGACCGCTGGAATCTGGAGTTGCAACAAAGTTGTATGTGCTCCAATCAAGCGATTCTTCAAGTTCAGCAACAAACTCGCCATTCGCATACACAGATGCTTGGTCATACGCGCCTAAGTTTTCAGTCTCAAGTCCATAACAAAAAGAAACTTCTACTTCTAACACGTCATCATCAAACTGGAACACTTCCGAATACAACTCGCCAGACACGGTGCTCCCGTCGTCGTAGTTGCAACTGCTTTCAATGCCAAAATACATGAATGGGGCTTCGCCGCACGAACCGCTTGGAGCACATTGGCTCGTCGCGTTCCAGAAACTATCCGCATTCCAGCCAGCTGGAATACCATCGACGAATGCTTCGCTTGCAATCAATTCCTTGATAATTTCGCCAACAGCAATTGCATACGGCGCATCTTCATAGTTAAACGGAGAAAATGCAACATCGCCAGCACTGCCCATTGCACTAAACCAAAACGAAACATCGTCTCCACAATCAAATGATGGGAGTGACGCTATGTAGGACTCCCCGCCAAGATGTTGAGCAAAGTAATCTTCAATTATTCCGTTTATTGAAACATGTAACATCACACTATCGACTTTTGGCAATTGCGTGCCCGGCACAACATTAAAGTGGACAGCAGTGGTTTGATTTGGATTTGTTTGATCTGGCAACCCGTTCGGAAATCCAAACTGCAATATGTTCGGAATACAAACGCCTTGGGGATTAGCAAGTGCGTTTTGAAGTCCGTCGTTATGAATGGCGCAACCATGATTTTGGTTGCTT
The DNA here is from genome assembly GCA_022447165.1 of Phycisphaerales bacterium. Taxonomy (GTDB): domain Bacteria; phylum Planctomycetota; class Phycisphaerae; order Phycisphaerales; family SM1A02. The sequence continues at coordinate 2,728 of JAKVBR010000074.1, forward strand.
GATCCTTCACAACCACCATTTGTATGAATGCCGATTGCAAGTCCAGAACTTTCGTCAAACACAGCTGAACCGCTGTTGCCGCCAGTCGTGTCAGTTTGATATGCAATGACCGTATCATCGCTGACGACGAAGGGGCCGATGTGAGTTTTTTGAACACCGTTCCATGTATCGCTTACGGGTGCTGAAGTTGTGCCGTGACCAGTGATGCGGATTTGTTGCCCATTGACATCTGGCGCTTTATCTGCAAGTTCAAAATAGGACTGTTGAGCTTCAAATGGAGTTAGCCCAGTTTCTGAGTTTGGGAAACAACCAAAGTATGCCCAGTCATTTCCAATGTACGTCTCGGTTGTGTATTGAATGGATTCGACATCGACTGGGTATTGATCTTCGGGGCCTGGGTGTTGATAATTTCCGTTTGCATCACTCAGTGGCACATTGAATTGCATGATTCCAAGAGCGCTTCCATTGCCATTTGAACAATGCCCTGCCGACAAAAAGGTTCTATTCGTATCGTCGATGATCCATGCAGTACATCCAATCGGCATCGCTCTTGCTGTACGCGCTTCATAACTTAGTTCACGATCATCAACACCACCACAGATTGATTGCTCCACTTCATTCTGCCCGAATGTAATGGCTTGGTGAATGTTTAGTTTTGAATATTCGCTGTCACTACTATTTTCGATGAGTTCGACAACAACTGTGTCACCATTAAACCAAGCGCTTCTGTGTTGCCACTGAACTAGAGTAGATTGGCCAAGGTGCTGAACGGCGCCGTCAAAAACTGAAGTCAAACGAATGAATGCAGTATCTGTCAGTTTCGTTCCTCGGAAATCAAGTTGAAATGATGATGTGTTATCAAGCGTTACAATTTCGCTGAGCGTTGCAACGATCCTAGATTTTTGCTTACTCTGAATTTGGATGCCAAGTTCAACGTTCTTTGTTAAAACCGGTGGTGCTTCACCGAACACAAAAGAACACGATGCGATTTGGATACACAGTGCGAAATTCAAGTAGTTCATCTACTCAGTGTATTGAATGTGTCGTTTGTGTTCGAGAAAAAACAGGGAATATTAGGATGAAACAGGCGGTCTAATGGTGGAAACACCTATTTCATCCTCTAAAGCCATGCTCATTCTCAAAATCGTTGCTTCATCAAACAATCGTCCAATGATGGTTGTCGCAAGCGGTTTGCCGTTCAGCATACCTGTCCTGAACACGGTTGCGGGCTGACCGGTATTGTTTGCAGTTAAGAGCAAGTCGCTATAGCCCGGTGTTAAGAAGCCATCAAAATCGCTGTTCAGCCATTCATACATCTGTTGCATGGCTTCTCTGCGATATCGGCTTGCTTGAATGTGTTCGACCGCGGGAATAAGCCAACTTTGTCTAAACGTATTTGGCCATGCGTTGTCTTCTTGACTGACAAGAAGGTCATCTCGCCCAGAACGCGTTAACTCTTCAAATGCAGCTGCTGATTCAACAAGCAGGGGGATGAGTAGGGGCGTGCTATCAAGGGCTGGTTTTTCAACTCTGACTAGAGTCATGCCAGCTTTTTCTGCAGCTTCCAATACACTCGGATGAATTTTCTCAAAGTAAAGTTCACGCTGGTTTGCCTCGCTTGCAGACATCACTTCTTTTGGGTCATATCCGAGGCGTAATCCCTTCGCATCTTGCGAAGGGTTGAATTGAAATGGGAGCGTTCGACTTGATGGGTCGCCGATGTCACTGCCATTAATCACTTCAAGAACAAGTGCAGTGTCAAGCACTGATCTGCATATAGGGCCAATCTTATCAAGTGACCAACAAAGTGCCATGACGCCTGTTCTTGCCACGCGACCAAACGTTGGTCTTAGACCGGTTGTGCCGCAGAACATACAAGGCGACACAATTGAACCGTATGTTTCACTGCCGAGGGTAAATGGTACAAGTCCTGCGGCGGTTGCACTAGCGCTTCCCGCGCTTGAGCCAGATGAGCCCTCGTCAACATCAAATGGGTTCTTGCACGTTCCTCCAAACCAAACGTCGCCCATAGCAAGCGCGCCTACAGATAATTTTGCAACCAGAACAGCTCCGGCATCATTGAGCCGTTCAACGACAACAGCATCTTTTTCTGCAACTCTGTTTTTGAACGGTGCAGCGCCATAGGTTGTTTTTTCTCCAGCGGTGTCGATGATATCTTTTGCGCCCCACGGCACACCATGAAGGGGGCCTCGCCATTTTCCTGAATCGAGTTCCTTGTCGGCCTGGCGTGCTTGTCCAAGTGCGTGATTGTCCATGAACGTGACAACACACTTGAGTTGTTTGTTGTAATGCTTGAGCCGTCGAATGCAAAGGCGAGTGAGATGTTCACTTGTCACTTCTCTGTTTCGTAGCCATTGCGACAGTTTCCATACAGGTGCAAAGGCAAGTTCGGTATCGTCGGTTGGACATGGACCTGCTTGGGGAAGAGAACCCTCTTGTTCCATTGGTGTAACAGTGTTCAGTGAATTTCCACTGAGGACTGGATTGAATGTTGTTGCAGGTGAAAGAGAATTGGGCAATTCGCCAAGTGCTGCTCTCGCTGCAAACATATCTTTTTGTTCTTGAATTGTTTTGAGAATTTGAGTTTGTTCTTCGTCAGTGAAACGAATGCCTGCAATGTCACCAGCATGTTTGATTGCAGCTGTTGGCGCTTCATCGTCTTGAGCGAATGCAGTAGATGCCCCAAGTGCTGCGAAGAATGCAGAGTGCGCCACAAATTTTCTTCTTGAAGTTTGTTTACTCTGTTGTGGCGTAGTACAGTCGCCAGTATTCGTCCGTTCCATTAAACCTCTTATTCTTGTCTGCGTAGTCGAGTGCTGTTTTGCCATATTTGTTCTTTATCTTTGGATTTACTCCTGCAGTGAGCAGTATGCCGATGATTTCAGGACTCTTTCCATACCGTGTCGCAAACATCAAGGGTGTATATTCAGCATTGTTTTTTACAAGTGGGTCTACGCCTAACTCAATCAACATTTGGACTGTTTCAGGGCTGTCTGAACGTGTAGCTGCAAACAACAGGGTGTTCCCCTTATTGTTCTTTGCAAGGACATCTGCGCCGTTATCAATGTACGTCTTTAATGTTTCTGTAGAGGCGTGGTAACTCAGGGCATAGTACAAGGGGGTTGTGCCATATCGATTTTTCTGATCGATTTTCGCGCCGTGTTTAAGTAGAAGCTCGACTAATGCTGCGTCTTCATAATACCGGGCAGCATAATGTAGAGGAGAAAGCAGGCCTTGTGCTAAATGTGTGGATTTAGAGCCCTGTTCTAGCAACAATTGTATCGATTCGATATCACGTTTTGATTCAAGAGCGTAAGTCAGATCGCTGTGATCACCTTCGTCGTAACTTTTAGTTTGAGCGCCATGATCGACTAACAATTCGATGATTTCAAATGAACTGTTTTTGAGGGCTAGGTAAAGCGGTGTGTACCCACGGTCACTAGACGCATTAACATTTGCTCCACTATCAATCAACTGTTCAACAATGTCAAAGTCGTCGTATTTATAGCAACAACGCATGAGCGGAGTGAGTCCTCGGCTATCTCTTGTGTGAATGTTTGCTCCTGCGTCAAGTAGCGTGCGTGCGACTTCGACTTCTGCATTCCATTTGGTCGCGCGAATGAGCGGTGTATCGCCGTATTGATCTTTGACCTCGATGTTAGCGCCATGGGAAATCAATACCTGCACCACTTCAGGGTTTTTGTTTCGACCAGCAGCGAGAAGAAGTGGGTTGTAATCACGGAATGCTTTCTTGTTCAAGTCGGCGCCGTGTTTAATTAATGTCTCAACAACATCTGCGTCATATTTAGTTGCAGCAAGCATGAGCGGGGAGACAAGGCCATATCCTTCATTCTCACCACGCTTTCTCCATCGCGCATTACTTTGATAACCAAGTCCGATGCAATCCATCGTTATGAGCGCGTTGACATCACCGCCTTGCCTGATGTAGTCCTCTATGCTTTGCGAGGTCGCTTTGCCACTTGCAAGGTGTTCATGCAAGTTTGTTGCTTCGATTTCTTCGTAATTGATGGGCTCAGAAATTGCAAAGACATTTGTTGTGCAGAAACAAATTGCAACAATGAGGAGCCATCGCATGTATTTATATTAACACATTACGAGCATTCACCCCAATGAGAAAGCACGAACAAAATGTCATCAGCCGATACCAAGCCGTCGCTATTGACATCAGCAGGGAAGTCTGAAGTTTCCCAATTCGCAATGATGAGTAATATCTCATCGACACCGACAGTGCCATTTCCATCGATATCGCCAACACAGTACATGTCTTCCTCAGTGTTTCCGCCTAAATCAATGTAATACCCATCAATGATTGCAGTTTGTGCGCCATCAACTGACTCGATGGTTAGTTCCTTGCCAAGCGTAGTTAATACTTTTGCCTGAATATTGCTTGTTTATGTCCCTGGATAAACAAGAATGATGTCACCATTTGATGCGTAGTGAATGGCCTCTTGTATTGACGATTAGTCAGCGGGATCTAAAAGTGAAACGGTTATTGTTTCAGCAATTGCGGTAGAAGCAAAAATAGGTGTTGTTAGAAAGAGGGTATAGAGATGTTTCATGGAAGGATCCTTTCGCTAAAAATAACGCTTCCACTTTAAGTGCAAATTGAAAGAATCCTGAAATGACTGCGGTTTTTCTTCTTTTGAAGAAAATCACCGTTTTCGCATCAATGCAAGCCCATCGCCGATGGGTATGAGGGTGAAATCGACGCGTTCATCACGGTGCAGAGCGATTGTAAGGTTGCGCGTTGCGACGGTATTTTCGTCCTCATCAAAAGACGCATCTGCAACTTGACCACTATAAAACATGTTATCGATTGCGATGATGCCGCCTGCTCGAATAAGTTGCAGTCCAAGTTCAAAATAGTTGTGGCTATTTACTTTGTCAGCATCAATGTACATCAGGTCAAACGAATTTGTCTTTCCACTGTCAATAAGTTCTTGGAGTGTTTCAAGTGCAGGACCAATACGCATCTCAATTTTTGATGACACGCCGGCTTCATCCCATGCTTTTGTTGCGATTGGTAAATATTCGTCGGTTACATCGCACGCAACAACCGTTCCATCTTCAGGAAGCACTTCTGCAACCGCGAGCGCGCTTGCTCCAGTAAAGACGCCAACCTCAATGGTCTTGCGTGCATTTAGGG
>JAKVBR010000075.1:0-1624 GCA_022447165.1 Phycisphaerales bacterium
GTTCCCTGCAGTCGCTTCGATAATGCGAACACCATGTTTCAGATGACCTTCTTCCTCTGCTTTCTGAATCATCGTCAGTGCAATTCGATCCTTGATTGATTGCCCTGGATTTTGAGACTCAAGTTTAAGAAAAAGGTCGCATGATCCAGTGTCTACCGAATGCGTTTTGAGCATCGGGGTTGAGCCAATGAGGTCAAGGACAGATGGGACTACAATCAATTGAGATGTCGAAGTATGCGGCATATGGGTATTGTAAAAAGAAACAGAGGGCCACGCTTCTGCGTGACCCTCTGTAAAAGGAACATTTTAGGATCAGGTTATTTTGCGAGCTTATCGCGACCCCTGATGCCATCTTTTGTATGAGTGTGACCTGACCAGTTTACCCAGTCAGTTGCAAATCCAGAATAGTAGCCATCTGGGTCAAAACTCATGCTTCTGAGCCAAAGACCTTGGTTGTTGAATGGGTCTTCGTCTGCGACGCGTTCACTGTCAGCTGCACAATCTGAAGTATTCAAGATTGTTGTTGAGCCGTCAGCAAGCACTGTGACTGGTTCTGAGTGACGTGAGCAGTTGAAGTGCTCTGGTTCACAACCATCCCAGCAACCATCGCCTTCATGGAACCATGTGCCGAATTGCCAGTTGACACCACATTCGTTGTTGTCAACATTTTGCAGCCAGTTGTGCTCCATCAACCAAGTCTTATGTGATGGGTATTTTGCTTGGTCTGTTGAAGGTGGTTTGAAACCACGTGGAATTGTCATTGGGTCTTGTGGAAGTTTTCCTGCTTGAGCATTCCATTGATAAACAGCTGGGCTGTACATCATTGCAGGCGAAATACAGTAACTTGAAGGTGCAAGCAGCATGTTCGATTTGTAAACATGGAAGCCACTTAAGTAATTATGACCCTCTGCCATTGAACTTGAGGGGCAGTATGAACCAGCATAGTTTTCACATTCTTTCATTGCACGAAGTGGAACAACGTCTTTTGGTGCGAAGTATGCATCGTGACGTGGTTGACCATTCATGTAAACAGCAACTTGACCAGCGTTTGGATATCGCCATGTGCCATATCCACGCTTGCCAGTAGAGCTTGTTGTGTATCCTGAGTTGAAGCAGTATGGAGCGATACCACCTGTTTCATTACCACCATTGCCAAACATAGCAATGTAGAAAACGTAAGGTGATGCTGATCCTGGAATAGCGAAGTCACCACATTCGATACCCATTGGGTTTGGTCCTTCTAATGCATCGATTGCGTCTTCAATATTCATGTCAGTTCTGTCGCCACTAGAAAGGTTATCTGGTGCTGTACTAAAGTTTCTGTCGTTATGGTCTGATGCGTAGTTCGCAAGAGCAATCATAACTTGATGTGAGTTTGATTTTGATTGTGTTACTTTGGCAGAGTCACGAGCTTTTTGTACAGCTGGGACCAAAATACCAATGAGAAGCGCGATGATCGAGATGACCACGAGCAATTCTACAATTGTGAAACCGAAGGGTCTATTTTTTTTATCCATGTTTCTAAGTTCCTTTACATGCGTATTCATACATTGAGATACGCAAACTTTGAGGGATGGATTCAACAGTTCCAGCCCTCTGTGTGAAAATTGTCGACAGCACCATC
>JAKVBR010000075.1:1634-7896 GCA_022447165.1 Phycisphaerales bacterium
AGGGTCTGTTTTTCTTATTCATGATTCAAAGTTCCTTTACATACATGCGTATTCATATCTTGAAATACGCAATCTTTGAGGGAAGGCTTCAACACTTCCAACCCTCTATGCAAAAATGTCGACAGCAATATTAACTGTTAACTGTCATTCTGCAGGTCAAAAGACATGCGGTTGAGACCTACAGGATACCACGAGGCAATGTTTGCTCATTCAACCAAGTGTATGATTGGGGAAAATATTTGATTCGCCAAGCAATTTTTGCCTAAAAAATTACGAAAAATGGAGTTCTGGCTGTTTATCAGGTCAATATTCAGTGTTCTGCAGCAATTTTCTTGCCTTCTTGGGTCAGTTTTCTACCTTGTCGCGTTCTTGCAAGCAGGCCAATTTGAAGGAGATATGGCTCGACAACATCTTCAAGAGTGCCAGAATCTTCACCCATCGTTGCTGCAATGGCTTCGACTCCAACAGGACCACCTTCATACACAGTTGCAAGTGTTTGCAAATACATTCGATCCAGTTGATCTAAACCCGCCTCATCAATTCCTTCAAGTGCAAGTGCATTATCGACAACTTCAAGTGTGCATTTGCCATCTTCCTTAACGAGTGCAAAGTCTTGAACTCGTCTCAGTAAACGAAGCGCAATTCTTGGAGTGCCTCTGCTTCTTGAAGCGATTCGATTTAACGCATCGCGACTTACAGTGTTGTAACTGAGAAATGAAATTGCTTGTTCAAGGATGTCAGTGAGTTCGTCACAATTGTAGTAACGAATATTGTGAACAAGACCAAATCGACTTCGAAGTGCACCAGTTAACAGACCCGCTCGTGTAGTTGCGCCGATCAGGGTAAATGGTTGCAACGCATAAGAGACGACCCTTGCATGCATACCTGAATCAAGCGTGAAATCAATCTTGTAATCTTCCATTGCAGGGTAAATGTATTCTTCAACTGCAGCAGGCAATCGGTGAATCTCATCGATGAAGAGCACGTCATGAGCATCCATCCGTGTTAGCGTGCCAACAAGATCACTGCCCTTTGTCAGTGCCGGGCCAGAGGTTACCCACGCCTTTGAGCCCAGTTCATTTGCGATGACGTGTGCGAGTGTTGTTTTGCCAAGACCTGGAGGTCCATAGAGAAGCGTATGCTCCATTGGACCACTTCGGACTTTTGCGGCTTGGAGTGCGATGCCAAGACGCTCCTTTAACTCAGTTTGCCCTAGATAGTGCTCAAGTGATTGAGGACGAGCAGATGGCGTTGATGCGCCGGGCACTTCGACATCATTCTTTTGTTCTAGTGGTGAAACAACTCTTTCTCGCGTCATGTCAATGCCTCAACAATCTTATCGTCACAACGATGCTTTATTCACCATTAAACCATTGTCAAACGTGAATGTAAGTGATCCTTGGTCTTTGATCATCGCACTGAAATCGTTGAGGAGTGTCGCTCGCCAATCATGACTTAGAGGACTTGCAGAAATGTCACGACCTTCTCGTAACCACAAATACCAGTCGGTAAAGGATTGCCGATTAGAAACAAGTCCTGGTGCCAATTGTTGACCAACACAGAACGCATTAAAGAGTGACCACGCACCATCGAGTTCTTGTCTCATGTTCGGTTCAGATTCAATTTTTTGTGGCTTTCGTAACTTAACTGGTTCAACTGATTCAGAATTCTCTAAACAGTGAATGATTCTCTCGCCAAACTGAACTGCGATGTGTTTTGGGAATCCCCTAATGGCGCTCAGTTGATTTGCGTTACTCATCGAGTTCTTGGCTAAGTGCCAAATGCAATCATTTGGATACACATCTTTCGGTGGCAAGTTTTTTTCTTTCGCAATTGAATTTCTGAGTACTGCAAGGGTTTGGATGCGTTTGAGTTCTCTCGTTTTCGGTACCTTCGTTCCGCAAATTTTCTTGACAACCTGTCGTGTGTTAAACTCAAAAGTGTCAGCGTTACTGAACTTTTGACATTCGGAGTGAAGCCACGTTTCTCTATCTAACTCGCGTAGTTTGTTTTGGAGATCGTCGTGAATTGCGATGAGGTATCTGACATCATCTGCGGCGTAATGAAGTTGACGTTTTGTAAGTGGTCTCGCATCCCACTGAGAGAAAGTGAAATGACCACCAACGGTGTGATTTAAGATTGTGCCGATTGTCTTTGTGAGTGAGAGCGGCCAGGGCAATCCAGCAAACCCCGCAGCAATTTGAGTGTCGAAAATGTTCTTTGGGGAATCATTGTGTAATCTGATGACTGGCTCGAAATCTTGTATTCCCGCATGCACAATTGTGATGATGTCAGGGTCGCAGATCAGTTCGTAAAGGGGAGTTAAATCATCGACAAAAAATGGGTCTATGAGAGTCACTCCACGCTTCGTTGCAATCTGAATGAGGCACGTGTGCGCGTAATAAGAATCTTCGCCAATAAGCTCGGTGTCAAATGCAAAGGCATGTTCTTCGCGTACGGAGTTGCATAGAGCAATAAGATCAGCATTCGTCTCTATGAATTGGTGTTTTTCAGTTGGTACGAGGGGGTGTCCTTGGAGAACTGGAGACACTGTGCCCTCGGCGTGTGACTGGGAGTGACTCTTTTGTCTGTGTTTTCTTCTGTGGGAGAATTGCGAGCCCATTTTCATATGGTAACAGGAGGGAACCATTTTCCCTGTCTCTGCGTAAGGATTACAGGGGAAGAGAAGAGGTGACACGCATCGAGGCGGAGGCGAAAGCTGACCCAGGTGGTCGTGTGTCATCAAAAAAGGAGCCCCGACAAACGGGGCTCCTTTCAATTGATGAATCGTGATTCTGAGTTAATAACCCATGCCATCCATGCCTGGTGGGACAGCAGGAGCATCTTCTTTGATGTCAGAGATTGCACAATCAGTTGTAAGCAGTAAGCCACTGATGCTTGCTGCATTTTGAATTGCAACTCGTTCCACTTTAGTTGGAACAATCACGCCTGCGTTAAAGAGGTTCTCTACGTCACCAGTGAGACCGTTGAATCCTAATGCATCGTCAGTTGTGTCAGCAACTTTCTGGGCGATGATTGAACCATCAAGGCCACAGTTTTCTGCGATTTGCTTGATTGGTGCCATAACGGCTCTTGAAAGAATATCAATACCAATCTTTTCATCGCCTTGGGCTTTATCTGCGGCCTTTTCCAATGCACGGCGTGCGCGAATCACTGCAGTTCCGCCACCTGGAAGAATGCCTTCTTCGACAGCAGCACGACATGCATGCAGTGCGTCTTCAACTCGTGCCTTCTTTTCTTTCATTTCAACTTCAGTTGCAGCGCCAACATTAATTTGTGCGACTCCGCCAGCAAGTTTCGCTAATCGCTCTTGCAGTTTTTCTGAGTCATAATCTGATGTTGAGTTTTCAATCTGTGCGCGAATTTGATCGATTCGACCCTTGATGTCACTGGATTCACCAGCGCCTTCAATAATCGTTGTTGAATCTTTATCGATTGCGACTTTCTTAGCCCTACCGAGTTGTGGAAGTTCGATGTTTTCAACATTCATACCGAGTTCTTCCATGACTGGCTCGCCACCCGTGAGGATTGCAATGTCTTGGAGCATCGCTTTACGACGGTCGCCAAAGCCAGGCGCTTTCACTGCACACACTTTTATGGTTCCACGGAGTTTGTTTACTACGAGTGTCGCAAGTGCTTCGGCATCGACATCTTCAGCAACAATGAGAAGCGCCTTGCCTGACTCAGCAACCTTGCCTAGTACTGGTAAGAGTTCTTTTGCAGAACTAATTTTCTTCTCGTGGATGAGGATGTAGCAATCATCAAGCATCGCTTCCATTGATGATGTGTCTGTGACGAAGTGAGGGCTTAAGAAACCCTTGTCGAACTGCATGCCTTCAACAAGTTCAACATCTGTTTCAAGTGATTGACCTTCTTCAACAGTGATGACGCCATCTTTGCCAACTTTATCCATTGCTTTTGCAATAATGCTACCGATTTCGCTGTCCTGGTTTGCTGCACAAGTGCCAACTTGAGCAATCTCGGTTGAGTCTTGAACTTCCTTAGACATTGATTGAAGTTCAGCGACAATTGCTTGAACACCAAGATCGATGCCTCGTTTGACTTGATTAGCATGGGCGCCGGCTGTGATGTTTTTGAGACCTTCCTTAAAGATCGCTTCGGCATAGACAGTTGCAGTTGTTGTGCCATCGCCTGCTTCTCTTGAGCAATTTGATGCAACTTCCTTCACCATTTGTGCGCCCATATTTTCATATGCGTCTTCAAGTTCAATTTCTTTAGCAACAGTGACGCCATCTTTAGTGACATTTGGAGCACCAAATGATTTTTCAAGGATGACAACACGACCTGATGGGCCAAGTGTTGTCTTTACGGCCTTTGCTAATTTTTGCACGCCCTTGAGCATTTGCTCACGTGCTTCGATATCAAATGCAATTTGTTTTGCAGTCATAGTTTTATATTCCTTTGATTACAGATCTTCTCGAACTTGCCACGCAGCGGAGACGTGAGAACTGTCAATCCAGATATTGTTTTGTTTTGTGACAACGTGAACACCTTGAGTACTTGTTAACTGTTCAACAAACTCAACGTTTCGAATTTCAAGTGGTGAATCTTCTCCCCATAAAATGATGGATAGCTCTTTATCTGTACCAACCATGTCATTTAAGACTTCCATTAATGGTCCGCGTTCCATTGTGATTCCTTTACCTTTGTTTTAAATCGTTATTCAATAACTCCAAGGATGTCATCTTCAGTCATGATGAGATATTCTTGGTCATTAATCTTGATTTCCGTACCTGCATATGATGAGAAGATGACGTTGTCTCCTTCTTTCACTGTAAACGGAATTCGATTTCCAGTTTCTTGGTTGATCCTTCCGTTACCGACCGCAATGATTGTGCCCTCTTTTGGTTTATCCTTTGCTGACTCAGGGAGGTAGATTCCACTTTCTGTTTGCTCAACAGCACTTGCTCGTTGAACAATCAATTTCTCTCCTAGTGGTTTTACGTTCATGAAGTGTGCTCCTCTTCGTTTGTGGTGGGATTCCACCGTGTTGTTGCAGGCCAGCGACCTGCGTAATGCCGTTTCATGGCTCGATGGAGTGCATCGAGCAAAGTTTCTAACATCGCCGGACGATCGACGACTGTAAATGCTCCTTCTTGCAGAGAGCGTGCCAAACTTCTGGCATTTTCTCGAGCAGTCGATTGTCGTGGGCGAATGACAATTGTAGGCGGTTGGGGGGTCATTCTGCGAAGGAGTTGAAGAACTCTTTCACCACCTGGTCTTTTGATGCCTTCACCGCTCTTGAGTGGTATTGAGAGGTCGACGATTGCAATATGAATGTCTTGTTCATCAATCATCTGAAGCGCTTCTTCGCCTGTTTCAGCCCTTAAACTGCGAATTCCGAAGGGTTCAAGCAAGCGGGGGAGCTGTCTAACCATGGTATCTTTGCGCCAAGAACCACATGTCAAAAGCAGGTTTAAACGCTCATGAGTATGTTCAAAATCGACTTGGTTGTGGTCTAAATTTCCCATCTCTTTCTTCATATACGCAAACTGTATGCCGTTTTTTTGGGTTCAAACCCCTGTCACAAGGCATAAAAATGAAGGTGAAACTGCCGTCTTGGCAGGTGCATGATTGCCGTTGGAGTGATACGATTCTCCAACTTATGACATTCCAAACAAATGCAACACTTATTCATTCGATTTTGGCTGGTGATGAAGCTTCAAGAATGCCTATAGGGAGCCAGATTACCGTCAAGGGGTGGGTCCGCTCGCGGAGAGATTCCAAAGCGGGGTTATCCTTCATTCAACTCTCTGATGGGTCGTGTTTCAATGTCCTGCAAGTTGTTGCTTCGAATGAACTTTCAAATTATGAAAGCGAAATTTTGAATGTCACAACGGGGACTTCAATTGAAGTAGATGGAGACGTGGTTGAGTCTCAGGGTAAGGGCCAATCTGTAGAAATCCAAGCGTCTGCCATTAGAGTCATTGGTTTTGTTGAAGATCCAGACACATATCCCGTTGCCGCAAAACGACATACATTCGAATACTTGCGTACTGTTTCACACTTACGCACGCGAACAAACACATTCGCTGCAATTGCAAGAGTCCGTGATTCACTCGCTCAGGCAGTTCACAGATACTTCCATCAAAACAGTTTCCTTTGGGTGCACACTCCAATCATTACAGCAAGTGATTGTGAAGGGGCTGGCGAAATGTTTAGGGTCTCAACGCTCGACATGCTCAATGTTCCTAAAGGTGATGACGGTCAAGTTGATTTT
>JAKVBR010000076.1:0-2273 GCA_022447165.1 Phycisphaerales bacterium
TCAGCTATTTAGTAGCGCGGAAGCACCCTTTGGCGATGTAGTGTTAAGCAGTAGGGCAAGACTTGCACGCAACTTAGAGGGCTTTCCATTTGTAAACAAATCCTCTGAAGATGATTGCAAAGAAGTGATCAACCTTCTTTCTAAAGCGTCTATGGGAATCCAAGAAGGCATTTCGCTCGATTGGATTCCAATGCATGAACTAGATGAACTTCATGCTCAACTGTTTGTTGAGAGACATCTCGTTTCTTCTAAACTCATTCAAAGCAAACATCCAAGCGCAGTTGCGATTGGGAAAGAATTGATTCGCAGTGTGATGGTTAATGAAGAAGACCATATCCGAATTCAATGCATTCGCCCTGGACTTCAACTCACATCAGTGTTTGAGGATGTTTGTGATTTAGATGAACGCCTCAATGAATGCATCTCATATGCTTTCCACAAGAATTTAGGATATTTAACAGCATGCCCAACCAATGTAGGCACTGGCGCTAGATTCAGTGTCATGGTTCACCTTCCCGGCCTGAAGATTGTGAAAGATCTAAACAGAATTCAAAATGCTTGCAAGGCGATGTCTCTTGCAATCAGGGGATTTCATGGTGAAGGCTCTAAAACGCTTGGTGATATTTATCAAGTCAGTAATCAAGTAACACTCGGATACACTGAAGAAGAATTGCTTTCACTTATCGCAGATGATTTTCTCCCTCCTGTGATTGAGTGGGAACGTAAAGCACGGATGCATATCATTGAAACGAATGCTGCTGAACTCGATGACAGAATTTATAGGGCAATAGGCACACTAAAAACTGCTCGCCTTCTTTCTTTAGAAGAAGCGATGCAATGTTTAGGTCATATCCGACTAGGTGTGACTACTAACAGAATCAAAGACATTGACATTAGCAAAATCAATCAATCATTTATCAACATTCAGCCAGCGCATATCAAATGGCATTCAAACAGCGAACTGTCAGAGCAGGAGATCCCAAAAGTTCGTTGTGAATTAGTTAGAGAATTACTTCAGTTATGAGCATCTCAAGAAGTAGATTTGCCCCCTCTCCTACTGGCTCGCTTCATTTAGGCAACGCATCAACTTTTATAGCCAACCAATTGCTTTCTCGCCACTTCAATTGGGATCTCGTTTTTCGTATGGAAGATTTGTGTGGTCCCCGCAAAAAGTCAGGTGTCATCAACGACACTATATCTGTAATGCGATGGCTTGGGCTTGAGTGGAGTGGCAATATCAAGATACAAAGCGAGTCCACTGAAGTCATTAAAACATATTTTGAAAAGTTAGTACAACAAAACGCTGTCTATCACTGTGACTTAACTCGAAAAGAGATTGACCAATCGCTCACAGCACCAGATAGTGGAGAACACCCCTCAGAAAACATCAGACCAGTTAATGTCATGGCGCATAATGAAGGTGTTTCAATTCCAGACCATAACTGGAGATTCTTAACCACTCAAGATAAGCTCAGTTTCAATGATGAAATTTTTGGGAAGTGTACATGTAAACCAACACCAGATTTTGCAATATGGACCATTGAAGATGCCCCCTCTTATCAAATTGCTGTCGTCATTGATGATTATGTTGATGGTATTACCGATGTAGTTCGTGGTAGTGATTTGATTAGTTCTACTGCTTGGCAAATCCAAATCCTTAAGGAACTAGAATTGCCACTACCTCAATGGTGGCATTTGCCCTTAGTGTGTGGACCAGATGGTCGGAAGTTAGGTAAACGGCATGGAGATACAACAATCGCATACTTTAAAAATAAAGGCGTCACAATAGAAGCCATCTATGGCCTTGTGGGGTTCTGGTACGGGTTTGTAACTGAACGAACACGGTTAACGATGGATGATTTACAATCTACATTTGACACTGATTCAATACCACGGAAGGAAATCGTGTGTACTGAAGAAGACATCGCATGGTTACACGACTGTTCACAACATTAATACTCATCCTCGCTTCATCTTGCTCATCAAATCAGCAAGCTAGTGAAGTGACTATTGATATCAAAGGTCAACCAGTTACTTTTGATTTAGCGCTTGATTTCCAGTCAAGAAGAATGGGGCTCATGCATCGAGACAAGCTAGATGATGGCAGAGGCATGCTTTTTGTCTTTCCAGATGCTAACGAACGATCATTCTGGATGAAAAACTGCCTTTTTAATATCGATTTGATTTTTTTAGATTCAAGAGGCACAATCACAGCAGTTCATTCTATGAAAACGGAAGATCCTAAGTCAGAAGATGAAAGTGATTTTGCTTAC
>JAKVBR010000076.1:2283-7893 GCA_022447165.1 Phycisphaerales bacterium
AGGTACGAATGAAAACCTGGGTCTCAAAGTTAATGATAAACTCAATCTTGATCTTAACTACCTTAAATCGTTAGCCCGATAATCTCGCCGTAATCAATAGACTGGCACTCTAATAAAAGAAATAAGGGTCTAACGGTACATCAAGACTTTTTTATCGCCGAAAAAGTAACATGGGCATTCCAGACCATGAAATTGAACTTTCTTTTGCTAGAAGCCAGGTAGCTCTTTTAAAGCAACTTAATGAGACGCTAAGGAAAGATATCGTTTGCTTGCAAGACGAATTAGTCAAGGCCGCAGAAGTGCAACAAGCATACATGTCGTCTTCAATACCAAACATTCCAGGACTTAACATTGAAACATTATGGAAACCATGCAATGTTGTCAGCGGTGATGTTTATGACATTCGTCAATTGAATAGTGATGAAGTATCAATTTTTATTGGAGATTCGATTGGTCATGGAGTTTCTGCAGCAATGCTTGGAATGATGGCAATTAGAACACTTGCAGCAAACAGGTTAGTAGATGGTTTAGCAAAATCCCCAGCAGATATGCTATACGCACTTAATGACGCAATTTGTGAAAAAGATGGTGATGCGGCAAGATTTTTAACTGCTTTTTATGCGATTTATAATTTTAAAACTAATGATCTTACATACTGTGGAGCTGGTCACCCTGCGGCAATCGTATCCCAACCGTTTGGCCAGCCCAAGATGCTTGAATCAAGTGGCCCTCTTCTTGGCGTGTTTCATGATGCAATATTTGAAAATGAAACGATCAAGTTAGAATCAAACAGCAAGTTTGTTGTTTACTCAGATGGATTTGAACACTTGGTGCCTGAATCAACTGATGCATGCAAAGTACCCAATTATGTGCAAGCAATCCATGAAGTATGCCAATCATCGGTTGGTAAACCGTTAGAAACAATTGCATCTAAAGCAAGTAACTACATCGGACACTCTTCAGATGACCTTACGATTGTATCAATGCATGTAGGATCCGAATTGTTTGTCAAACTTGCTGCTTAGAATCAATCATCTTTTCAACAATTGATGCAATGGAGCGAGTCATCACATCTGTTTCAATGTTTATTGTGTTGCCAACTGATAAACCCCCTAAATTTGTCATCGATAGAGTTTCTGGAATCAGTGATACTTGAAACACATCTTCTGCGTAAGATGAAATCGTAAGTGATACTCCATTTAGAGCGATGCACCCCTTTTCTACAATTTTAAACTCTATCCCATTTGGAACGGACAATGAAATGACGTGTTCGCCATCTGATTGTTTTATGCTTTTAACAGAAGTGGTGTAATCAACATGGCCTTGAACGATATGTCCGCCAAGTGGGGTCGCAACTGTGACCGCTCGTTCAATATTAATACGCTCTCCTTCAGCCCATTCACCGAGGGTGGTAACTTTTAGTGTTTCGGGAATCACATCAAATGTGATCAAAAGATTGTCACCCTTTAGCTGATGTTCAGTGACTGTTAAACAACACCCAGACAAGGCAATTGATTCGCCTCTTTTGACAGGTGAATCCCACGGAATGCACTGCACTGTGATGGATTTACCGTAGGATTCATCACGAGTTTCAATGAGTGAGCCCATTTTTTCTATGATTCCTGTAAACATGAATGGGTACAATACCCTCAAGGGGTTGACTTGTGAGAGGTCGTCATCGATACTGCTCATTCAACATTTCTCAAGAACTCCTAAAGGAGCAGAAACATGCCTCAGAAGCTTAAAAACACCCTACTAGCTACAATAGTCCTTTTGCTCACAATAGGGAGTACTTTTGCTGCACCTCAAAGTAACTCACTTAATATTGATCTAGCGTCCCTTAGGGACTCGGGTTTCAAGCTCGATTGGGTGACAAACACAGCGACCAAGGATTTACGCCTTGGCACAATTCAAGGCGATTCATTTTACGCAATTGACCAGGAAGATTTTCTCAATCGATTTGATTTAACTTCTGGTCGATGGATTTGGTCGGCTCCTGTTGGTAACAAGGTGTTCGATATTCATAGCATCTCCGAAGTGGAACATCAAAACGCTGTCTATGTACTATCTGACAGTGTTATTTATGTTGTGCAACAAACTACTGGAAACAGGCCAACACAGGACAAAGAAACCGGACACACGCCCCCCTATCAAATGAAGTTAAACAGGCTCGCCACTTCACCAGCAATCTATACTGACAACTCCTTAGTGTATGGATCTTCAAACGGTGACACTGTTTGGTTCTCGCCAGACATTGGTTACACTGAATACAGGTATAAAACAGGTGACGTTATCTATGTTAATCCAACAATGGTTCATGGAGAAATCGATGAAGAAGGCAGACGTAAAACAGCCATCATCTCCGCATCATCAGATGGCCACGTCGTTGCTGTAGACAATAGCTCTGTAAGAAAACTTTGGGAAGCAAAACTACTCAATTCTGTAGAAGCACCGATCACTTCAATGAAAGTGAAAGATGCAGAGGGCAATGCTAAAACATTAGTTTTGATTGCTGGTACAGATCAATACTTAAGAGCAATTGATTTAGAAACGGGCTATCCAACTTGGAAAGTGCTTACGCAAGCGCCGCTTGTTGATTCCCCTGCTCCTCTAGGTAACGCTGTTTATCAAAGAATTCCAAATCAAGGATTGGCCAAGTTTAAAGCGAATACGCAATCTATTGCAGGAGAACAAGTTTGGCTGAAGCCTGAGATTACAGGAAATCTAATTACGACTAATCGCAAGGGTCATTTGATTGTCTGGGATGATAACACTAGGCAATTACAAGTAATCGACCCATTGCTAGGAGGTACCATTTCAACGATTGATTTACCTCAGTTTAAAAGTCTTGTGACGGACAGTAATGAAAATGGGACCTTATACGCAATTACTGATGAGCAATTCATCGTGTGCTTATCACCAAGAAGGTAAACATGGCTAAAACAAATAAGATTCATCGGGCACTCCTATCAGTTAGTGATAAGAGTGGCATCGTAGATTTTGCAAGATCACTTCATGCCCTTGACATAGAAATTATTTCAACAGGTGGAACCGCAAGGATGATTGCAAAAAGCGGCATTCCTGTAACACCGGTAGAAGAAGTTACAGGCTTTCCTGAGATGTTAGATGGACGTGTTAAAACCCTGCATCCTATGATACATGGAGGCTTGCTTGGAGTTCGAGACAACAAAGAACATCAGAAAGCAATGTCTGACTACGATATTGTTCCAATTGATCTTGTTTGTATCGATTTGTACCCGTTTGAAGCAACTGTCGCCAAGCCTGACGTTACTGAATCAGAAGTTATTGAGCAAATTGATATTGGCGGGCCTGCGATGATACGGTCAGCAGCAAAGAATTTTAAGTTTGTAACTGTAATCACAAACACAAGTCAATATGAAGCAGTGATTTACTCACTTAAAAAGAATAAGGGCAAAACAACGCTGGAATTACGTAGAGACCTTGCCAATGCAGCATTTGCTAGAACAGCATCCTACGACAGAACAATCAGCAACTGGATGAGTCAAAATGATGCTACTTCTTGCATGATTGAGGGGTCTATTCATGAAGAACTTCGCTATGGCGAGAATCCTTCACAAGAAGCAACTGTATATGCACAATCACAACAAGGTGTCAATGTCATAAACGCTCGTTTGCTTAGTGGTAAGGCAATGAGTTACAACAACTACATGGATGCTGCTTCTGCCCTAGAACTCACACAAGATTTACACACAAACACTAAACTGCCGAGCGTTTCATTCATCAAACATGCAAACCCTTGCGGAGCAGCGGTCGACCGTACGCTAAAAGATGCATTCAATAAGGCATGGAGTTGTGACCCGCTTGCTGCATTTGGCGGCATCGTTTCATTGAGCGAAAATGTCACAGCGCATATGGCTAAACTAATCTCTACAGGCGATCGATTTATTGAAGTTATCATCGCACCGTCCTTCTCAGACAAAGCAGTCCAGCTCCTTCAGAAACGATGGAAAAATGTTCGAATCCTAGCGACTGGAGGAATGAAGCAAAACAAATCGTGGACGCAATTCAAATCCCTTCAAGGTGGGTTTGTGACACAAGAATGTCACCCTGTTGTATCAAAGCCCAAAAAGTGGGACCATGTTGCGGGGCCAAATCCAACACGACAACAACTTTTCGATGCATCAATTGCTTGGATATGTGTTAGTCACTTAAAATCAAATGCAATTTCAGTCGCTGCAGATGGAGCACTTATTGGTGGCGGAATGGGTCAAGTCGACAGAGTTTCTTCATCACGTCTTGCTGTCCAGCGAGCACAAGAAGCCCTAACCATCGCAAAAAAACCTGTTGCTGCTTCTGATGCATTCTTCCCATTTTCAGATGGCCCAGAAATTCTGATTAATGCTGGGATCACATGCATCGTTCAGCCGGGGGGAAGTGTTCGAGATAAGGACACAATCAAACTGTGCAAAGAGCGAAATGTGACGTTGCTCATGACTGGCGAACGGTGCTTTAGGCATTAAGTATTCTTCGCAAAAGCAGACTAACCAGTCTCATCAACAAGTTCGATTGTCCAGTAGGCGTTGTTTAAGAATGCTTTCCAAGACGAATATTGTTTCTTTCCAATCCGAACTTTAAGCGAGTCGCATCTCTTTGGCTTGTATGGCATTCTTTTTAACTTCATGCCAGCCTCCTTGGGCGTTCGCCCTCCCTTCCTAGTGTTACATCTTAAACACGCACATACGAGATTAGTCCATACATTAACGCCACCTTGAACTCTTGGAATGACATGATCAAGTGTTAATTCAGAAGATTGAAAGCGATTGCCACAGTATTGGCACTTATTCTTATCTCTCGCATACAAATTACGTCTTGTTAACTTGACTTTTGGCTTAACGAACTTGTCATAACCAAGCAATCGAATAACCTTTGGGATGGCGAGTTCAATACTAGGAAGTTGAATCCAATGATGGGCTTCTGGCTCGAACTCTTTTTGAAGTTCAGCAACATCAACCCAATCTTTTAATGCAAACGATTCATAATGACCATCTTGTGTGGAAACAATCTCTGCAGTATTTCGACAAAGCAGAGTAAATGCTTGTCTAGCGGTAACAACACTGACAGCTGAATAGCCACGGTTAAGTACAAGTACTTTTTGATGAATTGCTGTTAATGCAGTCACCTTACAAACCTCCACAATAAGTTGTATCAGATTGTTGAGCCCTTAGGGGAACTAAGATTGGTCGATTGTGACATCGACTGGTGTGTTGTTTCCAGAAAACAATTCGATTTCTAATGGCTTGCGATTGCCGTCTCCATCGTAGGGGATATTGTCTTCGTCGATGATTTTTTGTATCGCCATCACACCTTCGATGAGCATTTCTGGTCTTGGCGGACAACCCGGAACATAGACATCTACTGGCATGAACTGATCTACGCCTTGAACAACTGCATAGGTATCGAAAACACCGCCAGTCGAAGCACAAGCTCCCATGGAGATGACCGATTTTGGCTCTGTCATCTGCAGATAGATGCGTTGAAGCACAGGCATCATTTTGACTGATACACGCCCCGCAACAATCATCAAATCCGCCTGTCTTGGGCTGAATCGAAAGACTTCTGCACCAAATC
>JAKVBR010000077.1 GCA_022447165.1 Phycisphaerales bacterium
ATGGGCTATGTACATCCAGATGCTGCCATTCGCGAAGCAGCAACAGCCGGAGAACAATATTGGAGTGGATGGGCGGTTGATTTTGCGACCAATGAAGCGCTCTACAACGCAGTCAGGGCGTATGCTGACACGAACCCAGTTCTTGAAGGTGAACAAGCACGACTCCTTGAACACACACTTCGTGATTACAAACGAAGCGGCATGATGCTTTCAGCAAGTGACCGCGAAAAACTAAAAGCAATTCAAAAAGAACTCGGCAAACTCTCAATTGAGTTTGAAGCAAACATCCGAACAGATGAAACCGTGATTCCGCTGACACGAGCGGAACTTGAAGGCACGCCGCAATCGATTATTGATGGGCTCATGGAAGTCAACGGCGTTTACCTCGTCACGCTTGATTACCCAACATTCGGTCCAATCATGGATTACTGCGAAGTGCCAGAAACACGCCAAAAAGTTTGGTGGTCTTACTCACGCCGTGCAGGCAAGAAGAATGTCGAAGTCCTAGAGAAGATTATTAAACTCCGCGATGAAGCATCAGACCTTCTTGGGTATGACACCACTGCGGATTACGAAATCGAAGTGCGAATGGCGAAAGACGCAGCGACTGTGCAAGCGTTTTATGACCAACTCATCCCAGTAGTCCGCAAAAAATCTGAGCAAGATTACGCAGAAATGGTCGCCACTAAACGCGACCACCTTGGCGACCCGAATACAGAGTTTCATCCGTGGGACTTTAGTTTCTATTACGACCGAATCAAAAATCAAAAGTATGCAGTTGATTCAAAAGAAGTCCAAGAATACTTCCCATTGCAAGGCGTGATGGGCGGCCTTTTTGAAATCACTCAATTCCTTTATGGCATTACGTATGTTGAGGTGACTGATTCTGCTGAAGAACGCGGAACGCCTCTTTGGCACGAAGATGTCCGGCTCTTTGAGGTCTGGGATGATGCTACGGGCGACCAACTTGGAGAGTTTTACATCGACCTGCACCCGCGTGATAACAAGTATTCCCACGCAGCGCAGTGGGGCTTAGTGCAACACAAAGTTTGGGAAGATGGTTCAAAGCGAATGCCAGTTGCAGCGCTTGTTTGCAACTTTACGAAGCCAACGGCTGACAAGCCATCCCTCATGACGCATGATGAAGTCGAAACCTTCTTTCATGAGTTTGGGCACTGCTTGCACACGATTTTGAGCGAAGCACACTACGCAACATTTGCAGGAACAGGTGTTGAGCGAGACTTCGTTGAAGCACCATCCCAAATGTTTGAAGAGTGGGTTTGGACTCCTGAAACACTTTCACTCTTTGCAAAGCATTATGAAACGGGCGAGCCAATGCCACAGTCATTGATTGACGGCATGATTGCTGCAAAGAACTTGCAAAGTGGTATGAAAACTGAAAGTCAAATTTATCTTGGTCTGATGGATCAAGCATTCCATACAGATGAAGATGGAGTCGTTGATACAACGCAAGTTGGGTATGACGTCTACGACCGAACACGCATGTACACACACACGCCGGGCACTTGGTATCAAGGCGGTTTTGGTCACTTGACGGGTTACCAAGCGGGTTATTACGGTTACATGTGGTCACTTGTCTATGCTCAAGACATGTTCCAACGATTTAAAGAACTCGGCATGCTCGACCAAGAAGCCGGTCGATATTACCGCGATAAGATTCTTGCTAAGGGCGGAACGCTTGACGGGCTTGACCTTGTCGAAGGGTATCTCGGAAGAGAACCAAGCATGGACGCATTCCTTGAATCGCTCGGACTTGAAGGTGAAGTTCCAGTCCCAGTTGATATCCCTGGCACTCAAGTATTTGGCGACTCAATCAAGTCATGGAATGGACTTGAAAGTTGGATTATCGAAGAAGGTGTAGGCGATTCACCACTCCCTACTGATTTGGTCAAGGTTCATTACACTGGCTGGCTTGAAGATGGCACGAAGTTTGACAGCAGTGTCGACCGAGGAAAGCCAGCCGTATTCCCATTAAACCGAGTCATCCCAGGATGGACTGAGGGTGTTGGGGAAATGCGCATTGGCGAAAAACGCAAACTCAAGATTCCTGCTGAAATGGCGTATGGCTCGCAAGGCAGGCCATCAATTCCACCGAACTCAACACTCATCTTCGATGTTGAGCTCATTGACATTAACCCCTATTCAAAGGTACCCCCAATGGAAGAACTCCCCGGAGACGCAGTAACAGGTGACATTCAATCAAGTGACAGCGGTTTGCAATGGTATGACATTGTTGAAGGCGAAGGCGAAACGCCAGCAAGTTCATCAAGCAATGTTGAAGTGCATTACACCGGCTGGCTCACAGATGGCACAAAGTTTGACAGTAGTGTTGACCGCGGTCAAACAATCACATTCCCACTCAATGGCGTGATTGCTGGTTGGACTGAAGGTGTAGGTTCAATGAAAGTTGGTGGAAAACGCAAACTTATCATTCCATCGAATCTCGGATATGGTGACCGCAACAACGGTCCAATTCCTGGTGGCGCAACACTCATCTTTGATGTTGAACTCATCAGCACTTCAAACTAATCGATTAATCCGCTGAACGAATTGAGCCAATCTAAACAAGCAAGTCGTGCGAAACACCCAGTAGCACTTGGGTGCACGCTCCTTGGACTTGCTGCAATTCCAGATGCGATGATCGTGCCTGTGTTGCATGACTTGTCTGTGGACAGATTTAGTGTTTCGGAGGGCGCTGCCCACGGATTCATGGCAGTCAACATTATTGGCGCGCTTGCAGTCATTGCAATCCTTGCATTGATTAACAAACGCATCAAGGCATCAACTGTCATAACGATTGCGGCCTTGACATCTGCAGCGATGCTTGTTGCGATGGTCTTTGCAACATCGTGGTCGATGATGCTCTGTTTCCGACTCGTCGAAGGTGGAGCAGATTTAATGCTCTCTGTCATTCCAATCCGAATGGTTGCCGCATCGGGTCGAAGGGACAGATATGGCGGCAGAATGGGGTTCGCATTCACCATCATGTTCCTCTCGCTTGGCGCTGGCGTTGCCCTTGGCGCTGTATTAGGGAGCGATTCCCCAAGTAATGTCTTGTGGATTGGTGCAACAATTTCGGCGATTATCCTTATAACTTCGCTGATATGCCGCGAAACTGTCGACATCGTGAACGAACACTCTGAAAAACACCGCCCTGGCGTTCGGCTGGTTGCCAAGGAATGGATTGGGACTGGCTTTTCAGCCCTAGACCGCCTCATTTCGGCACTGATATCAGTCACATTGCCCCTTTTGCTCGTTTCTGGATACGGCATTGAGCGGAGTACGCTTGGCATCGGCATGGCGTGTATGTTCGTTGCCATCGCCCTTTTTGCAGCCCCTGCGGGCTTTTTAGCAGACCGCACCGGTGGTATGAAGGTAAGGATTATGGCGGTTTGCACATGCGGAATAGCCCTCATGGGGCTTGGACTCATGGAGTGGTTCCCACCCGAATGGGTGCTCGCTCCATGCTTGCTTCTCAATGGCATTGGTTCGGCGGGACTCATGCCCTCCTCTTTTTCACTCTGCGTTCGAAGGGAAGCGTCCACGCTTGTCTTCAGCACGATGCAAGCAGCAGGTCAGTGTGGGTATGCACTTGGCGTGGTTGGCGGCGGCATTCTGCTAGCGACGGTTTCACTTCCACCTGAAACGATGTTCGTTAGGATCTTTGTGATGGCGGGGCTCATCTATTTAGCGTTGAACTTGCTTCTTCTTATGGGCGTCAAAGCAATTCAGCGTACACTTGTCTAGAACATGAAGAAGACCTTTATCACGCTTAGCATTTTGGTGCTCCTTTCGATTATTGGCGTGACGATTTTATTTTGGCTTCTTTCATCGCCAATGTCTTGGTACAGCCATGCTCAGTCAACCGTGAGTGATGAAACAATTGCTGAGCAGGCGGAATTCCGACTCGTGGAAGAGTTTCACAAGATTCGGAGTGAAGACGAGCAATGGAAACTTCGCATTCAAGACAAGGCGGTCAATGCGTGGCTCACGCACCGATTTGAAGATTGGTTGACGCACGAGGACTCGATGTCTTTGCCGGAGGGGATGTCCCGACCACTCGTTCATACAACGGCAGATGGCATTTGGCTTGGCGTGGTAGGTAGTGACGCAGAAGGTGAGCAGCCAGTCGCAGTTGAGTGTATTGCTCTGATTGAGGGCGGAAAACTAGTGCTTACTCCAGTGCGGCTGCGGATTGGAAAACTGCCCCTGCCACTCTCCTTTCTAGAATCATTGATCGATGAACAGAATGTTTCTCTTGAGTTAAGTCCTCAGATTGAACTGATGGATGAGCGAATCGTCACGATTCAGGAGTTGCATCTTGAGGATGGCGCCATCATTCTGACGTGCAAAACAGCACTTCCATAACCCTTGGCAATAATCCCTACGCTACAATACTCACCCTATGCCAAGTATCACCATTGATGGCAAAGCATGCGAATTCAACCAAGGACAATCGATCCTTGATGTCGCGCAAGAAAATGGGATGACCATCCCACACTATTGTTACCACCCGTCACTCAGCGTGGTTGCGAACTGTCGCATTTGCCTCGCTGAAGTTTGGGGACCAAATCCCCGGAATGACAATAAGTTAGAACCAATGCCAAAACTCCTACCGACTTGCCAAACGCCAGCTGGCGAAGGTCAAGTGGTGTACACAAGTTCACCAAAGGCAACGGCGAACCAAAAAGCGGTGATGGAATTCCTTCTCAACAATCACCCAATCGATTGTCCAATTTGCGACCAAGCGGGTGAATGCACACTTCAAGATTATGCGTATGAGCATGGCCGAGGTGTGCGGCGGTGCGATACTGAAAAGATTACGCAAAGTAAGAAGGACATTGGCGACCACATCATGCTGTATGGCGACCGGTGCATCATGTGTACGCGTTGCACTCGATTCACTGAAGAGATTACTGGCACGAGTGAACTTTACATTGATGGTCGCGGCGCAAAAGAATGTATTGATGTCTTCCCCGGTCAAGGCATCAATAATGAACTTAGTGGTAATGTCATTGACATTTGCCCAGTTGGCGCAATGCTCGACAAAGACTTCATGTTCTCGCAGCGCGTATGGTTCTTGAAAACAACGCCATCGATTGACCCACTGACTTCAAGTGGCGACAACATTCAAATTGAACATAACAACAACAAGATTTATCGCGTGAAGCCACGTACAAATCTAGATGTCAACCAATATTGGATTACAGACGAAGTTCGTTACGGCTGGAAGTTTGTGCATGATGAAACACGTTGCTCAGATCCAGCGATTAAAGGCGAAACACTCGACCAAGATGATGCAACCCACGCATGGGAGTCATCACTTGCAACTATTGCAGGCAAGTTGAAAGAAGCATTATCAGTTGCATTACTCCTCAGCCCGAACATAAGTTGCGAAGATGCTTGGCTTCTATGTGACCTCGCGAGAAGCGCAGATGACAAAGCCGTCATTGGTCTTGGACCAGTTCCAGTCGATGGCGAAGACAAAACATTCAAAAGCGGTTTTGTCGTGCGAAGCGAAAAAGCGCCAAATGCAAGAGGTGTTGAAACGGCTGCGGGGCATGTGCTCGACTTTGCAACGTGGCAGAAGGAATCCGCAAACGCTGACGTTGTCATCGTGACTGGCAACTACACAAGTCGTTGGGAAACGCCCTCGGTCGGCGACAATCAATACCTCGTGCTCATCGACACGCTTGCTAATGATTTAACTGAGCGTGCCGACGCATGTTTACCAGCAGCAACTTGGGCTGAGAAGGCAGGCACGTTTGAGAACGTAAACAACGTTTTACAAACATTTGAACAAGCACTCATGCCAATTGGACATGCTCGAAGTGAAGCCCAAATTGCGATGGACTTGCACGCGCTTATCAATGACACACTTTCAACGACATTTAATGCAGCAACTGTCCGAAGACGAATGGCAGACAGCGGCATTGGCAAAATGCTTGATGTAAAACAGTCACAAGATGTCAATCGCATTGAGTCAGACATGCCTTTGTCAGAAGTGTGATTGAACCAAATAATGTCCCCCCACATACGCGTTTAACTGATTGAGTCAAATTCAGCGGTAAAGTGACGAAGTGCCTTGGGCTGTTTTGTAATGCGAACACCTTTCACATCATTCACGATGGTGTTGATGTAGCACAACACTTCAACAACGTAATCGATATGACTTTGGGTATAGACGCGTCTTGGGAATGCAAGGCGAACGAGTTCTTTGTCTGCGAGGATTTCGCTTCCATCTGGTTGCAAGCCAAACATGACGCTCCCAATTTCACTTGTGCGAATGCCGCCTTCAACGTAAAGCGTGTTTGCAAGTGCCCAGCCCGGGTACTGTTCTTGCGGGATATGCGAAAGCCACGCTTTTGCATCGATGTAAATGGCGTGTCCTCCCGGTGGTCTTAGAATTGGAATGCCCGCGTCGATGAGGCGCTCGCCGACATATTCGACTGTGCGTACGCGGTATGCAAGATAGTCCTCGCGAAGTGCTTCATACAGCCCAACTGCGATCGATTCCAAATCGTATCCAGCGAGCCCGCCATAAGTCGGGAAGCCCTCTGTCAGAATCAACATGCTTCTGCATTTTTCAGCAAGAGCGGCGTCGTTCAATGCAAGGAATCCTCCCATGTTCGCCATGCCGTCCTTCTTTGCACTCATGGTTGCGCCATCAGCAAGTGAGAAAATTTCGCGAGCAATCGCAATGGTTTCTGTTTCGCTGTAACCATCTTCGCGCATTTTGATAAACCACGCGTTCTCTGCAAATCGGCACGCATCAATAAAGAAAGGAACGTTGAATCGTTTACACACTTCGCTTGCTTTGCGAATGTTGTCCAAACTCACGGGCTGACCACCGTTTGAGTTATTCGTGATGGTCATCATGACAAGAGGAACCTTGTCCTGCCACTGTTCAAGGATGGACACGAGTTCATCGATGTCCATGTTTCCTTTAAAGGGAACGACTGCTTGCGTGTCGCTCGCGTCTTTGTTTGGAATGTCAATTGCATTTGCACCGCGCGCTTCTATGTTTGCGCGAGTTGTGTCAAAGTGTGTGTTGTTTGGAACGACGTCACCTTCGTTGACTGCAGCGCTAAACAGAATGCGTTCTGCAGCACGACCTTGGTGTGTTGGAATGATGTATTCAAAGCCAGTAATGTCTTTGACAGCGGACTCAAAGCGGTAGTAAGAATCTGCGCCTGCGTAACTTTCATCACTTCGCATCATGCCCGCCCACTGTTCATTTGACATTGCGCCAGTTCCAGAATCAGTGAGCAAATCAATGAGCACATCTTCTGCTTTTAAGAGGAAGACATTGTTGCCTGCTTGTTGCAGTGCTACTTCTCGCTCTTCGCGAGTTGTTGAGCGAACGGGTTGCACTTGACGAATGCGAAAGGGTTCAATGATTGTTTGAAATTGCATGTGTTATCCAATGAGGTGTTCAAGCACAGCCATTCGTGCTGCGACACCTGATGTAACTTGGGAGAGAATGAGGTTATGCGGTGAACTGTCGATGTTTGCAACTGCATCATCCATTTCAAGCCCGCGGTTGATTGGTCCTGGATGCATGATTGCACCTTCATAATTTTTTGTGCGTTCCTCGGTCAGTCCAAAGTTTGCACGGTAATCGTCACCAACTTTAGCATCGCGTTCGAACTGAACGCGTAACATCATGACGCAGTCAGTCGTTGCGAGCACGTCATCAAATGCAGTCGAACATTCAGAGTCAATGTCAGTTGGCAAAAGTTCTTCGGGACCGACAAGGGTGACAGTTGCACCAAGTTTTGTGAAGCATTGCACGTTTGAGCGAGCGACCCTGCTATGGGTGATGTCACCAACAAT
>JAKVBR010000078.1 GCA_022447165.1 Phycisphaerales bacterium
ATACCCTCTGGATACGCAAATCACTCATTTCTCCGCCACCCTCAATTCAAGAGCTCGTTCGCCCAATTGACTGATTGACTGCCAGCATGGCAGTTGATGCACGCTGTTGAGTGTACTTAGCGAAGTTTTTCGGCATGAATTTGCTTAAAACCGCATTTATTGAGCAGAAATAAGGGCTAACACTGGCGCAGGGTTTGTAATACAGTGTGTAGTTCCCCTTGTGGCAATGTGCTGAAGGGGTGAAAAGAAGGAAAAGACCTAAAGCATAAAAGCGGTCTTTTAATCAGGAGATCATGATCGATGGCAGTGAAAGAAATTTCATTCGATGTAGAAGCACGTAAGAAGATGCTTCAAGGCGTTGAAAAACTTGCAACAGCAGTAAAGTCAACCCTTGGTCCTCGTGGCAGAAACGCAGTGATTGATAAATCATGGGGTGGCCCGACTGTGACTAAAGATGGCGTTACGGTTGCTGAAGAAATCGTGCTTCGCGACAAAGTAGAAAACCAAGGCGCGCAACTTGTCAAAGAAGTTGCTTCAAAAAC
This sequence comes from Phycisphaerales bacterium, assembly GCA_022447165.1. Classification (GTDB taxonomy): domain Bacteria; phylum Planctomycetota; class Phycisphaerae; order Phycisphaerales; family SM1A02. The sequence goes on from JAKVBR010000078.1 coordinate 543, forward strand.
TTCAGATGATGCAGGTGACGGCACAACAACTGCAACAGTGCTTGCTGAAGCAATTTTTAAGAGCGGCATTCGCCACCTCGCATCTGGTTGCGATGCAAATGCAATGGTTCGCGGTGTTCATAAAGCCGTAAGCGCAGTGACTCAATCCATCTCAGAAATGTCAACACCAGTTGATGACAACATTGAGGCAGTTGCAACAATCTCTGCAAACAACGATGAAGAAGTTGGCAAGATTATGGCCAACGCATTCAGTAAAGTTGGCAAAGACGGTGTCATTACAGTAGAAGAAGGCAAAGGGTTGGACACAACGATTGATGTTGTTGAAGGTATGCAGTTTGACAGAGGATTCCTCAGTCCAAACTTTGTTACTGATGTTGACAACATGACAACAGTTCTTGAGAAACCGCTTGTCCTCATTTTTGAAGATAAACTAGAAAACGCAAAGCAAATAGTTCCACTCCTTGAAAAAGTAATGGAATCAAAAAGACCGCTTCTTATCATTGCTGAAGATGTCACTGGCGAAGCGCTTTCCACGCTCGTGATTAACAAACTCAGAGGCGTGTTGCAGGTTGCTGCTGTTAAAGCCCCTGGATACGGCGACAGACGTAAAGCAATGCTTGAAGACATCGCTGTACTTACTGGTGGCGAAGCGATCATGAAGGATCTTGGCATCGACATTGAGAAAATCAGTTTGACGCAACTTGGCCAAGCAAAGAAAATTGAAGTCACAAACAATACGACAACAGTCGTTGAAGGTGCTGGAACAACTGAAGCCATCCAGCAACGCATTGAACGAATTCGTTCGGACATCTCAAACAGCACTTCAGATTATGACCGTGAAAAGTTGCAAGAGCGTCTCGCGAAACTTGCAGGCGGCATTGCACAAATTAATGTTGGTGCAGCGTCTGAAGCAGAATTGAAAGAACGCAAGGCACGCGTTGAAGACGCACTTCACGCAACTCGTGCAGCAATCGAAGAGGGTGTTGTTCCAGGTGGTGGCGTGAGTTTCATTCGAAGTATGAAATCACTAGCATCAGTGAGAGACACACTCAACGGCGACGAAAAAGTCGGCGTCGATGTCATTGAAGATGCACTCACAATTCCACTTCGTACGATTTCAGATAATGCCGGAGCAAAGGGCTCAGTCGTTGTCTCAAAAGTCGCTGAAATGGAGGGCACTCATGGATTCAATGCACTCACACTTGAGTATGGTGACTTGTTTGAAGATGGAGTGCTCACACCAGCAAAAGTTGACCGCTGTGCGCTTCAGAATGCAGCATCAGTGTCATGCATGCTCTTATCAACAGATTGCATTGTGACAAGTGTGCCAGAAGATGCGCCCGCTGAAGCACCTCCAGGTATGGACCCTATGGGCGGCATGGGTGGAATGGGCGGAATGCCAGGCATGGGCGGAATGCCAGGCATGGGCTTCTAATTAAAGAACACTAAGCAATACACATTTGGAGTAAAACAATGGCAGTTAAACCACTTGAAGACAGAATCCTTGTTAAGCCAATCGAAGCGGAAACACAAACCGCTTCGGGCATTTTCCTTCCGGAGTCAGCAACTGAAAAACCAATGCAAGGCGAAGTCATTGCGACAGGTCCAGGCAAGCTGCTTGAGAACGGCCAACGTGCAGAGCCAGCAGTAAAAACTGGTGATGTTGTTGTGTATGGGAAATACTCAGGTACAGAAATTGAAATCAAAGGCGAGTCGCATCTCATTGTTAGGGAAAGTGAACTCCTTGGACTTGTTCAAGCATAATTGAAGAGAAGATAAAGTTATGACAGCAAAACAAATGAAATATGACAGCGCTGCACACGAAGAGTTTCGTGATGGCGTAAAGAGGATGGCAAAAGCAGTTGGCCTTACAATGGGACCTGCAGGTCGAAACGTAGTTGTTCAAAAGTCCTTTGGCGCGCCAAGTGTGACAAAAGACGGCGTTTCAGTTGCAAAAGAAATTGAACTTCCAGAAGCATTCAAAAACATGGGTGCGAAAATGGTCCATCAAGTCGCTAAGAAAACCGCAGACATTGCAGGTGACGGTACAACTTCAGCGACAATCCTTGCAAACAGCATTTTTAATACTGGACTGAAGCACATTTCGGTTGGTGCAAACCCTGTGACAGTGCAGCGTGGTATTTCTGCTGCAGCAAGAGTTGCAACTGAAACAGTCAATTCTTTCGCAACTCCATGTGAGGGCTTTGAGGATCTAAAGAAAATCGCACTCGTATCATCGAATCATGATGATGTTATTGCTCCAATCATTGCTGAAGCAATTGATAGAGTTGGGAGTGACGGCGTAGTTGAAGTTGAAGAAGGAAATGCATCAGAAACATCACTTGAGTATGTTGAAGGCATGGCTTTTGATAAAGGATTTTTAAGTCCGTACTTCATGACTGACCCTAAAACAGCAGAATGTGTTCTAGAAGATGTCAGCATTCTTATCTACGAGAAGAAGATTTCAAATCTTACGGACCTTCTTCCACTCTTAAATAAAACAGCAACCGCAAACAAGCAATTGCTACTCATCGCAGAAGACATCGAGAACGAAGCGCTTGCAGCGCTCGTTATCAATCGTTTACGTGGAACGCTCAAAGTGTGCGCAGTGAAAGCCCCTGGCTTTGGCGACAGACGAAAAGCGATGCTTGGTGACATTGCCGTATTGACTGGTGGAACGTTCTTCAGTGAAGACCTAGGTCGAAATCTTGAAGATGTTGAACTCGAAGAACTTGGCGAAGCGAAGCGAGTTGTTGTCACAAAAGATGGCACCACAATTGTTCGCGGTGCTGGTCAATCTGAAGACATCGATGCACGTGCAAATCAAATTACAGCACAAATCGAACGTTCGACAAGTGACTACGATAAAGAAAAACTACAAGAACGACTTGCAAAACTTACTGGCGGCGTTGCAGTCATTCAAGTTGGCGGTGTCAGTGAAGTCGAAATGAAAGAACGCAAAGACCGCGTTGATGACGCACTCGCAGCGACTCGTGCAGCAGCACGAGAGGGTTATGTTGCGGGCGGCGGAGTTGCGTACATTCGTGCAATCGACGCTATTCAACAAGCAAGAAAGAAAGCCAAAGGGGACGCAAAGTTGGGCTACGACATTCTTGCTCAAGCACTTGAAACACCTGCTCACCTCATTGCTTCAAATGGCGGTATCGAAGGCGATGTTGTTGTAGAGAAGATTAAAGAGGGTGAAGGCGGTTTTGGCTTTAACGCTTCGACGCAAACGTACGAAGATCTTGTTCAAGCAGGAATCATTGACCCAGCCCTTGTGGTTTGCACTGCAATTCAAAATGCATCATCCGTTGCTGGATTGATGTTAACGACGAATGTCATCATTACTGATTTAGACGACGATGATGACCCAATTGAACAAGCAGTGTTCTAAGTTGAGATAGATGGCTGTTACGCAGTGCTATTACGAAGTGCTTGGCATTTCTCGGAACGCAGATGGTTCTGAGGTGAAGCGATCGTATCGCCGACTTGCAATGAAGTATCACCCGGACAGAAATCAGGGTGACGACGAAGCGGAACGCAAGTTCAAAGAGTGCGCGGAAGCATATGAAGTGCTTTCCGATTCGCAGAAGCGCCAGATTTATGACCAATATGGTCATGATGGTTTGCGAGGAAGAGGTCAAGCAACGCATGATTACCACAACATGAATGTTGAAGACATCTTCTCGATGTTCAACGATATTCTTGGCGGTGGCGGTTTTGGTTCTCGCGGCCAATCAAGACAACGACGTGGTTTTGATTTAGAAACTGATATTGAAATCACGCTTGAAGAAGTACTCACAGGTACAGAAGAAGATGTTGAATTCGATCGTCTTGATGTTTGTGATTGCTGCGAGGGTAGCGGTGCAAAAGCCGGTTCAACTCCTCAAACGTGTACGATATGTCAAGGTCAAGGCAAAGTTGCACAGCAAGGTCTTGGCGGAATGTTCAGGATGGTGACAGGATGTCCAACTTGCCACGGTAAAGGAAGCATCATCACTGATCCGTGCACAGAATGCCATGGTAAAGGACGAACAGCAGTTCATCGAACACTCCGAATCAAGATTCCACCAGGAATTCATCATGGACAAGCAGTCCGCGTGGCAGGTGAAGGTGAACCGCCAGCACCTGAAGTATCGCCCGATGGTTCAGGAACAAGAGGCGATTTACATGTCGTTGTCCGCGTCAAAGAAGAGAAGCAGTTTGAGCGTGATGGGAACAACTTGATTTCAGTCATTCCTGTCGCGTTTACGCAACTTGCACTTGGCGCAACCATCGAAGTAGACACCATTGATGTCACACATCAAGTCGAGTTGCCTGCAGGAACCCAAACAAATGAAATCTTTAGTGTTGCTGGTGCTGGTTTACCAGATTTACGATCGGGCAAACGCGGTGATTTAGTTATCATCGTCAAGTTGATTGTCCCAAAGAAACTTACTGAGGAACAAAGAGCATTGCTTGAGTCATACGCTGAGACGGAGCATGTTCCAGTCAATGAGTCCGAAACATCGTTTTGGGATAAAGTGAAGGATGTAGTAACAGGTGGCAAGAAAGGCCAATCTGAGGATTAATTGAATGATGACTGAACAAAACGAAGAACAAGTTGAACAAGTAGTTGAAACTGAAGAATCGCTTTCAGAAGTTGACCAGTTAAGGGCTGAACTTGCTGAGGCAACCGATGCAAAACTGAGAGCACTTGCAGACTTTAAAAACTTCCAGCGAAGAAGCGTCGAAAATGAGATGCGGGCTGAAAACGGTGGCATTTCTAAAGTTGTTCGTGCAATCATTCCAGCAATTGAACAAATGAACTTGGCGATTGGGCATGCTCAAGATGATGCGGTCGCTAAGGGCTTTGAGATGGCTAAGGATGAACTAGTCAAAGGGCTTGCTGACTGTGGCGTCACAACGATTTGTCCTGAGATTGGTGACAAACTTGACCCACTCCTTCATGAAGGCATGCTTCGCCAAGAAACCGACGAATACGAAGCAGACCACATTGTTCAAGTATTGCAACAGGGCTACCAGCTAGGCGACATTGTCATTTGCCCAGCGAAAGTAGCGCTGAGCGCATAAAAATGCCAACATACGACTATCAATGCAAAGAGTGCGGACACGCTTTTGAATTGTTCCAGCAGATGTCTGACTCCGTCAAGAAGAAGTGCCCCGAATGCGGGAAACTTAAGTTGAAGCGGCTCATCGGTTCTGGCGCAGGCGTGATGTTCAAAGGTAGCGGATTCTATGAAACGGACTACCGCTCTTCCGCTTACAAAAAAGATAAGAAAGAAGCTGAATCAAGCAGTTCTTCAGGCAATTCTACAGAAAGCGCTAAAAAGTCAGATTCCAAAAAGGAATCGAAAAGCAACACGCCAACTCCAAAGAAAGATTAGCATTCTGTTATGCCATCTCGGTTTCAAAATCGCATCTTAGAACACCTCTCACACAAGGGATATCGCCCCTCACTTCCAAAAGTGATTGCGAAGGAACTTCGCGTTGAGCAAGACCTCAAAGACATTTTTAAAGAGGCCCTTCAACAACTTGTAGAAGAGGGATTCGTTGAGATTGGTCGAGACGGTTGTGTTCGGTTGCCAGTCCTACCTGACGAGATTGTGGGGAAGTTTCGTTCCAATAAGCGGGGCTTTGGTTTTGTATCACCATCTCAAAAATATCGTGAAGGTGATGTATACATTCCTAGAGGCGGTGAAGGTGATGCTATTACTGGCGACATCGTCCGAGTTTCGATTTCGCGAAGCGGGAAATGGAAGGGGAAGGGCGCAGCCGGGCGGATCTTTGATGTCATTGAACGAGCGAAGCACGATTTCGTTGGAACGCTCATGAAGCAAGGCAAACAGTGGCTTGCAAAGCCAGATGGCACAGAGTTACATGACCCCATCATCATTCGGGATGCAGGTGCTAAGAATGTAAAGGTGGGGGATAAAGTTGCGTTTGAACTGGTTCATTTTCCTGAACGTGATTATTACGGTGAGGGGGTTATCACTAAAGTGCTTGGTGACGCAGGGAAGCCAGATGTAGAAACGCAAGCAGTCATCATGGCTTTTGGTTTACATGATTCATTTAATGAGGTATCGCTTGAGGAAGCCCGTGAAGCAACTGCTGACTTTGAAGGCGCATCAGACGATGAGCGTGTTGATTTAACCAATGAACTTGTCTTTACGATCGATCCTCCAAACGCAAGAGACTTTGATGATGCCATTAACATTTCATACAACGAAGATGAGGGCATTTGGGAACTTGGAGTACACATCGCTGATGTTGCAAGTTTTGTTGCGCAGGGCGGAGCGCTAGACAAAGGCGCTATCGAACGAGGCAATAGTGTTTACTTACCTCAACATGTTGTGCCGATGCTTCCGGAGTTGCTTTCAAATGGTGTTTGCTCTCTCCAAGAGGGTGTACGGCGTTGGGCGAAATCGTGTTTTATTCAGTTTGACCGTAAGGGAAGACCAATTGGACACCGTCTAGCGAATACGGTCATTTGCTCTGCAAAGAGAATGACGTACCTTGAAGCACAGGCGCTCATCGATGGTGATGAAAAACAAGCGCGTAAAGAAAGCGTAACTGGTGGCGCATACTCAGAAGAACTCCTTGATGCATTGAAACTTGCAAACTCACTTGCCAGAACATTATTGAAGCGAAGGCGAAGAGATGGCATGATCGAACTGAACTTGCCTGAAGTGGTTTTAGAGTTTGATGATGATGGTCACGTCATTGATGCACATCCTGAAGATGATGCATTCACACACAGGATCATCGAAATGTTTATGGTTGAAGCAAACGAAGCACTTGCTCGTACTTTTGCTGGGTTAGACATTCCGATTCTGCGACGGACGCATCCTGAGCCAAAGTTCGGGGACATGGAAGAATTGCGATTGTTCGCACGAAGCGTTGGCGTATCGATGCCAGAAGAGCCATCAAGAGAAGATTTGCAGAGATTGCTCGTTGCTACAAAAGAAAGCGAATCAGCTCGCGCTGTGCACTTTGCTGTTTTGCGAACACTTACGCAAGCAACATACAGTCCTAATGAGATTGGGCACTTTGCTCTTGCAAGTAATCACTATGCACATTTTACGAGTCCAATTCGAAGATATCCTGATTTGACATTGCACCGCGTCTTAAGCGCGTATCTCGATCACACTGACAACGGGACCAACATTAAGGGTGGAAAACACCGAAGAGCACTCATTGACAGGCTGCATTCGGATTCACGAGTGTTAGAGATGCAGCGGCTAGTTGATTTAGGTTACTACTGTTCATCAACAGAACGCAATGCTGAGAAA
>JAKVBR010000079.1 GCA_022447165.1 Phycisphaerales bacterium
CATTCCTCATTACTGCAACTGTTGAGGCCATCGTTGCGCAGCGTCTGGTTCGTAGAATATGTAACAGTTGTAAAGACGAGTATGAACCGAGTTCGGAAGAGTTGCTTGAACTTAGACTTCGCCCAGAAGATGTTGCTGATAGGACATTCTTTAGAGGTAAGGGCTGCAACCAGTGCAACAACAGTGGGTACAGAGGTCGACTCGCTATTTTCGAGATTATGGAGTTCGACGATGCAGTTCGTGAACTGGTGCTGTCTCAAGCATCGACAGCGGTTCTACGTGTCGAAGCGCAGAAGAGGGGGATGAGAAGTCTAAGAGAGTGTGGTCTTCTGGCTATTTACGATGGACAAACTACGATTGATGAAGTCGTACGAGAAACAATGATTGACGAGTAAAGGTTTATTCAATGCCCACCTATGTATATGAAGCACTAAACGCAGCAGGTAAACCCGAAAAAGGGCGAATCGATGCTGATAGCAGTGATGCCGCAATTGCAGCGATTCGTCAGAACGGTTTCTTTCCAACAACTGTTCGTGAAGAAAAAGTCGGTGGTTCTGGTAAGAAAGAATCAAGCAAAAAAGCTGCAAAAGCGAAAAGTTCAAAAAAGAAAAAAAGTTTCAACATCTCAATTGGTGGCGTAAAGACAAAGATTTTGACCCAATTCACTCGCCAACTTTCGACATTGCAAGATGCGGGCTTGCCGCTCCTGCGATCACTTCAGATTCTTGAACAACAGCAGAAGCCAGGTAAACTCAAATCAATTCTTGTTGATGTTGTTGAAGATGTTGAATCTGGAACAAGTTTGTCCGACTCAATGAGTAAACATCCAAAAGCGTTTGATCGTCTATATTCAAAGATGGTTGCTGCTGGTGAGATTGGTGGTGTCTTAGATGTCATTCTCCAGCGACTTGCAAATTTTATGGAAAAAGCAGAACGGCTCAAATCTCGCGTTAAAGGAGCGATGATTTATCCAATCTGTGTCATAGTCGTTGCGGTTGCGATCGTGACAGGCATTATGTACTTCGTGATTCCAAAGTTTAAAGACATCTTTAACGACTTTGATGTCACGCTCCCAGGCTTGACGCTTTGGCTCATCGACGCATCACTTTGGATTGCTGGCACACCTGAAAATGGAGAACAGGCAATACCGGGTTATGTTTGGATTGTCGCCGGACCATTTCTCGCCTTTTTCTTTTTCAAGTTGATTCGAAAGACAAAACCAGGTCGAGCAATAACAGACATTATCGTTATGAAATTGCCTGTTTTAGGCAACCTAGTGCAGAAGACATCTGTTGCGAGGTTTACGAGAACACTTGGAACGCTTATCGCAGCAGGTGTGCCAATTCTTGAGGCAGTTCTGATTACGCGTGACACATCTGGTAACCACGTCTATGAAAAAGCGCTCAACCAAGTGCATGACTCGATTAGAGAAGGTGAGTCAGTTGCTGATCCGCTAAGAGAGGCAAAGGTTTGCGACTCTATTGTGGTCAACATGATTGAAGTGGGTGAAGAGACCGGTGACCTTGATGTCATGCTTATGAAGATTGCTGATAACTACGACGAAGAAGTCGATGTTGCTGTGTCAGCGCTTCTTAGTTTGCTTGAACCAATGCTTGTTGTTGTACTCGGCGGTATCGTTGGCACGATTGTGCTTGCGTTGTTCCTCCCGCTCGTGAAAATGATTGAATCTGTCTCGGATACTGGGTGATGTAAATGGCGACTTCTAATCGAACACATTTTCAGTTAGGCTTTACGATTATTGAATTGCTTGTGACAATTTCAATCATTGTCATCTTGATTAGCATGCTCACGCTTGCACTTACGCAAGCAAGAACAGCAGCTCAAATCGCAGAAACTAACAGCCGCCTCATTACACTGAAGAAAGCAACCATTCGATTTAAAGATGACATCGGTTACTACCCAGCGGTGTTGGACGATAACCGTCACCTTGCCCAGATTCCAAAGTTTCCAGGAGAGCCAAACGGCACGCCATTACAATCCTATCGCGGCATTGTTCAAGATTGGTATTCAATCACTTCACCAGCGGAGTTCCTCGTCGGCTATGGAAATCAATTGCAAGATGGTTATGGGCGAATTCAGGGTTCAAGCAGTGGCGCAAGTGATTATCTCGAAGTCCCAGCATTTGGCATCCGTCATCCAGGATTAGATGGCGTTTGGCGTGGAACAGACGTCTTTGCATTAGATGGTGCTTCTACAGGTCAAGGATTAATCAGCGATCGCGATCCTTCAGTACGCGGTAAATTGTACGGGCCTTATCTCGAGTTAGAAGATTCACAAATGTTTGGGAGAATCGCCTTCGACGTCGACGGGAGTACAATCATCGACCCAGTTACGGGGGAGTTCAAGGTCTTTTATCCAGGTGACGCCGATTATGACACGCTTAATCCCATGGTTATCGTCGATGTTTGGGGTTCGCCAATTCGATATTACCGTTCGATTTATCCACAACACCTTGATCCGGCAATGCCAAAGACGGGTATTGCGAAAATGTTTCCCCAGAGTCATTCATATGACCGCCCAACACTGTCGGATTACTTTGTGCTAAGACCATTCGACTTTTCACCTAACCAAGTGGTAGATGCATCGTTTGGTGACTTTAGTGAAGGCGATACAAGTGATGTTGGTGACACTTCAACATCAATGGATTTACAAGCGGGGCAGTTTGCATACTTTTCGGCCGGACCAGATAAACAAGCAAACAATAGTTTACGCGCTGACATTCTTGGGGTTGATGGGAATACGGGGGCTGATGCGACTGACGAAGTCAACAAAGACAACATTGTGGAGATTGGACCATAAATGAATAATGCTCATAAACACAATGCTTTTACCCTCATCGAAATGGTTGTTGTCATTGGCATCATTGCACTGCTTGCAGCGCTCACGATGGGTATTTCAAACAGCGTGATTCGAAACAGCCAAGTCCGCCAAACACAAGATGCGATGAAACTGCTCTCGCTTGCTGTTGATGAGTGGGAGCTAGAGCGAGGAAGACCAATTACATTTGAAGGGTACATTCCGATTAATGGCGGGCGTTATGACATTGCGACAAATGGTGAGAATATAGACCAGCCTTCAGGTAGTAGTAGTGTGAACAATGATGACATGCAAGACGCAATGGAAACGCGCATTGAAAGTCTCATCGAACTTCTGTTGCAATCCGAATCAGCAACTGTCATCCTTGCAAGAATTTCACCTGAACTCTTTATTGAGGATATTCATGGCAAACTCGTCGTTGATCCGTGGGGCAACCCCGTCGGTGTGCTATTCCCAGGTCGCAAGTTTGCAGATGCATATCCGAATTTAGATCCACTATCAGAGTACCCATATCTCGACGAAAGTAATGACTTAACTGTGCGTGACGAAGCTGAAGACGGGCTTGGTTCGTGCATCAATAATGAGATTCTCTTCGTCTCTGCAGGACCAGATTTGCGGTGGGGGTATCGTTATCAAGGCAATGATGGCGTGGGCAATCCTACCTTAATCGACTCTTCTAAGGATAATATTTATTCTTACGAACCCTTCATTGTTGAGGAGGCTCGTTGATGGTTGCTCGTAATCGTTTCGCATTTACGCTTGTTGAACTCGTTGTCGTCATCATCATTATGACGATGCTTGCGGGTCTGAGTGCAATTGCGTACCGAAGCCTTGCTACTGACATGAAGATGTCTGCTGCGATGAATACAATTTCATCCGCGCTTGATAATGCTAGAGCGCTGGCAATCAAGAAAAACCGTTATGTCATGACTGCATTTACACCTCGTCTTGAAGACGACGGCTCGTCCCAACTTATTGATATTGTTGTTGCAGAATGGTCTGGCGATTCCGCAAATGAAGTGACTGTGGTATACGGCAATCAGAAAGTTTGGACGTACGACCGATTTGTCCCTGTGAGTAACCTTGAAGTCCGCACAATTGATGGTGGCATCAATGTCGCTGGACCTGGGTATCCAACGGGAGATGATGATTTATGGTGGGTTTGTACATTCCTTCCCAATGTACAGGAGTCTGGGCCAATCATTGTTGGAAACAATGAACCGTTCGGGCCGATCATTGGCGTGTTGTACAGCCCTGAAGGTCGCGTTGTCACACGAAACGCTGAGAGCGGAGCAGACCGCATTTGGATTGACTTTAACCAAGATGGTGTTCAAACCATCAGCGATGATGAGACGATTCAATGGCCATGGCCTAATCAAGTCCTTGATTCGGATCAATATTTTGATTTAGAAGTGCAGGGCGGTGAACCCTTCATCAGCATCACTTCAATTCTTGCAGTCTTTGATGAAACGGCATTAAGGGAGGAAAGCAGAGAGGTTCAAACTACGTTTACCGAGTGTTTCCATCAAGAATGCTGCGGTATAACACATAACACATCAGACTACGATGGGCGCCAGTTGTGTCGTTTCTTTGAATACACGTTGTATATCAGAAAGTATTCTGACAGAATTCAGTTCAATCGTTACTCAGGAGTGCCACTCGAATGATGATTGCAACCTCAAAACGTGCTTTCTCTTTGATTGAAATGCTTCTAGCCATTTTTATTCTTGGCATTGGCATCATTAGCATCGCGACGCTCTTTCCAGCAGGAATCGCACAACAACAGAAGTCGAGCGATGATGTGATTGGTTCAATCATCGCTCGAAATGCAATGACACTCATCCGCTCACGTGTAACACAAGATGACTTTGGCGGGTCAGAGCAGTTTGATTCCAGATGGTCTCCCGAACTCTGTGGATTCAATGTTACTGACGGTTCAATCAATCAATGGCCTACAATTTGTGGCGATTGGATGTGGCGTAGGCCAGGCATCATCACCAATGGTTTTGGGAATGACGATACGGTTGAAGATGTAAATTTGCGAGGCGCAATTGATTTGTTTGCACTCAGAGTTCCAGATCCAAGCGGCATTGGAACCTCAGATGTGCTTGTTGAAGATTGGACTGATGAGGTAGGCGTGCCAGGCTTGCCGTATAACAAAGAAAAGTATCCCGATCTATATGACGATAACGGCAGTTACATTGGATTAGATCCTCCGATCAAACGTATCCTTGCTGGCGAACGTCAGTATCCAATGTGGTACGGTGCTGAGGCTGATAGACCCGAAGCGCAATACCATTGGGATTGCATGTTCCGAAGGTATGAAGGTCGCATTCTTGTTGCAATTTTTGTGTACCGCGTAGTCGATCCATCACAAACTGGTCGGTTTGTCGTCGATACGACAGGATTCACATCACCTAACTGGCCTCGTTGGGTCGACTTGCAATCTCAATCCTCAACAGGTGCATGGCACGCTGTGAATGGCGCTGAGTCACTGTCGGGTTCAGAACTCGATGACCCAATAGATCCAAATGCCCAGTGGCAGTTTCCAGGTCAATGGATTGTTGACCAAAATGGTAATGTGCATACGGTTCAAAGGGGTCGTAGGCGTGCCAATGATGATGCCCTCGTAAGACTTGCTGCAGCTCCCGCAGAACTTCCAGTTTTTGAAGCTGTACAGGGTTCAGGCAATCCTGGTGTAAATGTCAATTGGTGGGACAAAACATTTCCGCAAGCACCAAATTCTGGGTTTATTCAGTATGGCGTAGTAACAGACATTTGGTTCATGCCCACTAGCGATGCTCAGGGCAGAAAGATTGTTCCTGTGTACGCAACAGTTCAGGAGCTTTAATCTGATGATGAATCGATTCAGAACACATCTTGGCTTTACGTTACTTGAACTGATGGTTGCTGTTGTCGTACTACTTGCAATCATGGTTGCAGTCGGAAGGATATTTACAACGACATCTGAAGTCTCAGCATCTGGTCAAGCAATTGCTGAAACGTTGCAGCAGGGTGTCGCCATTGAGCAACAGATCCGTGATGACATTGCGAAAATTACAACAGATGGTTTTTTTGCCATTCGCTCAGTTTCAGTGGCTAACAACATCCGCGGGAACTATTTTCTTCTGGATGAATCACTTCCCCCAGAGTCCATCATTCGTTGTGATCAACTAATCTTTTTCACTACAGGAATTATGACGCCGGCTGTTAAAACACCGGCCCCGGATGAATCGGGGAAATGTTTAGATTCAATGATTTACTACGGTCATGGTGTGCGTTTCCCTCAACTCGAAGGTCAAGTGAAGATTATTAACGGTGTTGATATAGTCACCGATGAATCTGATGATTTGAAGCACTTCAACTCATCCATTCCAAATGTCATTACGCCATGGTATGAAGGTGCAGTTGAGGTTGAAACAAGGCGCTACACGAATGGATCAAACACGCGATTTGATCTAGTTGCAGACGGTGACTACTACGCAAGTGGTACCCAAAAAGAACCAAGTGATTGGATTTTAATGCGTCAAGAGATTGGTCTCGGTGATGATGACCAGCAAGATGCTGATGATGACGGTAAAAAAACATATATGAATGACATCGTGTCATCGCAAACTGTCTTCCCATGGGACCCTCGAATTGAAGCGCTACCGGGAAACAGTAATGAAGTATTCCCGCACATACTCAACAGTCGTGTAGATGCCGCTGCAACACAACTTGCAGATATCAGGCAAGGAGTTCTTCAAGATGTCGAAAGTGCAGGAGACCCTAATCGCAATTGGCGATTTTATGGCGATGGTGGTGTTGATCAGCAAGAACTCATCGCTTCACTCTTTAGATGGCCAAGAGGAGAGCCAGTTCCGGCATCGGAGATTAGATACGATCAAGCATTAATGGTCGGTGCGATCGCTGAAGGATGTGCTTCATTTAAAGTTGAGTGGACATATGACGAAGGGGTTGGTTACGCAGAAGATGCAAATGGCAACTGGTTTACAGGATATGCATTTGACCAGTTAGCGATGCAGCCATGGTTTGGAGAATCGTATCGGTTGAATCCAGCAGATGTGAATGATTTACAGATTGGCTATGAAACATTGTCAACGTGGACCGCAAATGCAAATGGTGGGGTGATCAATGGTGATCCTGCTTGGTCTATTGATCCTTCGCTGATCGAAACCTCGTTTGATGTTGATGATGGATACACTGTTGCCCCTGTTCCAACAGTTCAAGATATCACAAACGGTGTTTCGGAGTATTGGGCTATCTTTGGATACAACGGAAACGATCCGTTTTATGAAAACGACTTAGATTTCTTAAACGATACTTCTCCTGACAGCGGCCCGCTTGCAGGAGGTGGCATGGATGATGGTGTGCAACCAGGTGATACAACATGGCGGTATACGCCTTGGCCTAGTGCACTTCGAATCACAGTTCGGTTGAATGACCAAGATCAACGACTTGGCTCTGGTTGGACGTATCAATTTGTTGTTGATATGCCGTGGAGAGGTCAATGATGTTGCAAGGAAACAAATTTAATATGCGTAGAGCGAACGCACTCATTCTCGTCGTCGGCATCTTGGTGTTGCTCGTCCTTGTCGCGACTGCATTTATCACTAAAACACAGAGTGGTCGCGTGACATCGGTTGCTCAACGTGATTCGGCGCAGATTAATGATCGCAATCAATCAACGATGAAAGCAGTGGCTGACGAGATCGGTGATGCACTCTTTCCACGTCTTGTAGTCCCAACACTAGAGGCGACGATTGGAAGTGCGAATGCAAGGCGAGATGATCCGAGTCTCAGTACACCCCGCTTCGGTCATGATCCATCATATCCA
>JAKVBR010000008.1 GCA_022447165.1 Phycisphaerales bacterium
AATTTCTGGAACAACGCCGCCATACTCAATATGCAGTTCATCTTGAGATGCAACAATGTTTGAGTGTACAACGTGTCCATCTTCGACAACTGCGGCTGCAGTTTCATCGCAACTTGACTCGATGCCAAGAACGAGCATTACTCTTGCGAACTTTGTTTAAGGTGGAGTGATTGAAGTGCGCCTTTAACATCACCTCTTGAAACTTCCCACGATCCTATGACATTTCCATCTTCATCAGTGAGTGTAATTGTTGTGTTGTCGTCGTTTACTTCTTCAGGAATCACAACTTCTTCTACAACTTCTCCCTGTAGAGATGTTAACTGTTTGTCAATGTCAACGAGTGACTTTAAGATTTCGATCCGTTCTTTCGCAAGTTCAGTCATTTCTTCGGTGACGCCAGCAAGAACTGGATCTTCATCACTTAATGTTGGCCATTCGCCATTCTCAAGATAACTTTGCATCGCAAGCAATCCCTCAGCGAGTTGCACATCTTTAAGGACTTCTTGAATCCATGTTCTGTCACCACATTCGAATGCTTCTGGTTCATCTTTTGTGATAACAATGTAGGGTTCTCTGCTTCGAATCCGTTCAAGCGTTTCTTCTTGCGTTTCTCTAATGACGAGTCCGCTGTTTGGATCGACGCCCCACAATCCAGAATCTTCTGATAGACGCTTGTCAATCGTCCTGCCATTTGCAAGGTCATAACGTGCAGTTGTAAATTTCAACATGCCTCCAGAGGCAAGTTCCATGACCTCTTGGACTGAGCCCTTGCCAAATGTTCGCATGCCGAGTACTGCTGCACGGTCGTGTGCTTGCAAACTTCCTGAGACAATTTCAGAAGCAGACGCTGAAGTATTGTTTACGAGGACGAGCATAGGAACATCACTGAGCATTGTGTCGGGTTGCGCATCCCAAGAACGCGCCTCTGTTCTGCGTCCTGAAACAGAAACAATACTGCCTTCTTCAAGAAACATGTTTGCAATCGTGATGGCTGCGGGTAGGGATCCTCCGGGATTTTCTCGTAAGTCAAGCACTAACCCCTTAATTGGAACAGCATCGTTTGCTAACTGGATCGCATCAAGTAGTTCTTGGGGAGTTGTGTCAAGAAACTGCCTAATTCGAATGTATGCAACACCATTGACATCATCGAGACACCAAGACCATTGTTGATTTCTGCGAACAAGACCAGTGACGCTCTGAGATTTAATGTGACCGCGAATGACAGTTAACTCTTCAGTTGATCCATCCCTGTGTGTGACATCGAGCACGACTTCTGTACCAACAGGTCCAGTGAGTCGGTCGATAAGCGCGTCGATCGTTGCATCTTTCGCGGGCTCCTTGTCAATCATTTCAACGACATCTCCCGCTTGAACACCAGCGGCTAATGCAGGGGAGTTCTCCATTGGAGTAATGATGGTGAGGTTTCCATCAACCATCCGAACTTCAGCGCCAATGCCAGCATAGTCGCCTTCTAAATCTTTGATGAATGCGTCTTCTCTATCATCTGGTACAAAAAGTGCATAAGGGTCATCAAGCGACTCAATCATTGCTTCGATGACCGCCTTTTGCATAGCTTCTTGATCTGGGTCTTGTAAATGCCGGTCAACGAGCATCCCTCTGACATCAATGAGTGGGTCGAACCACTCATAACTCGGAGAAGACGAGGTGATTGCGATCGATAGTTTGACGATGCAAAGTGTCGCTAGAACGACTAACAATCCCTGTAAGTATTTTGCGCGTTGAATCATTGATTCAATTCCTTTTTAAATCCCCGCCAATTCGTTGTTCTTAAAGGTGTTTACCTTGATTACAATACCAAATAGACCCTTTCATTTGGTGCAAAATGGGATATCAACAGAGAGAAGATCTAAATGTTGTCGAAGAACGTGCAATCCTAGTTGCCGTGACGCTCCTTGGTGAAACGATTCCACTTGATGATCGTTTTGCGGAACTCAGCGCGCTGACTGAATCTGCGGGCGGCATCGTTGTTGGGCATCTTACGCAGAAGCGAAAACTCCCATATGGAAAGACGTATATCGGTTCGGGGAAGTTGACTGAACTGAAGCATTTAGTTGAGGGAGTCAAAGCAACGCTCATTATTTTTGACCATGACTTAACGCCTTCTCAGATCAGGCACATCGAACGCGCAACTGAGTGCAAAATCATTGACCGAAGTGAACTTATTCTAGATATCTTCTCGTCGAGAGCGGCAACTGCCGAGGCGAAGTTGCAAGTTGAGATTGCTCAACTTGAATACACCTATCCACGCCTTCGTGCAATGTGGGATCACCTTGGGCAAGTCACTGGCGGCGCGCCTGTTGGCATCGGTACACGTGGTCCAGGTGAACAACAACTTGAAATCGACAGGCGATTAGTGAAGCGAAAAAAGAGTCAGTTGAAAAAAGAACTCACTCAAATCCAAAGCAGGGCAGTTCGTGAAGTTGAAAAGCGAAATGACGACCACTTTACTGTTGGATTAGTCGGTTACACAAATGCGGGGAAGTCGACGCTCTTTAACACATTGACTGCTGGAGGGGCTTGGTCGCACGACCAACTCTTTGCAACGCTCTCTACTCGTATTGAACGTTGGGAACTTGGTGGTGGCACGGGTTGCATGCTCTCTGACACTGTTGGGTTTATTCGAAGATTACCGCACCACCTTGTTGCTAGTTTTAAGTCCACACTTGAAGAAACAATTCACTGTAAATTGCTGCTTCTCATTCTCGATGCTTCAGATCCAAATGCAATGCTCCATCTTGAAACAGTTGAAGAGACGCTCGACTCAATAGGTGCAACTGCTCAACCCCGTCTCATTGTTCTCAACAAAATGGATAAACTTGCAAGCAAACATGACGCTCTTGTTTGGACTTCCCGCTTTCCCGATGCTATTCAACTTTCATCAGTCACTGGTGATGGCGTTGAAGTGCTTGAAGAAGAAGTCAAGCGGTTTGTCGTTGGTCCCATGCAGCGCGTCACGCTCTCTCTGCCAACCGCTTCAGCGAAAGCCATCGACTTTATTGAAAAACGGACTGAGATTGTGTCACGTGATTGGACTGAAGACCAAACGATTTATGAACTCAACGTCGGTCAACATCAACTTGAAAAGATGATGTCCCTCTGTCATTCCATCATGATTGATGGCAAGCCCGCAAAAGACATGCTTGAACGGCTTTGGCCCAATCAACTTTCAGCGGGATCTTATTGCAATGTGCCTCCTCACCGCTTTCATGTGTAAACTGTACGTGTGAAGTTCAGGAGAAAGCATTCGCAGTGACGCCTCAAAGCAAAGGATTGGACATTTTTGCAAACGATTTGAATCCAACGATTGTTGGAACAATTCGCTCTTGGCAGGGAGATGAGGAACTTGATGCGTTGTATCACCGCATTCAACACCGAACGACGAGGCGGGGGTTCTTAGACGCGTTTGCAGAAGCAATTGTTGCGAACCATGCGAGGAAACATGGTTGCTCAATTCAAGTTGAAGTGAAAACCCCTTCTGGAAAGACGTGCGACTTGCTACTCGAAAAAGACGGCGCAAAACTCTATATCCATGTAAAGCGACTTGGTGGTCGTCAACCCGCAAACAAACGCATTACAATTTCTTCGCGGTTGAGAGTACTTGAAAATATCCAACGTAAGTGGATTGTGAAAATTCGCTGGCATCAAGGATTGACTGACGAGCAAATGCAGTTGTTTGTAACAAACGTCGCTTCGTTCATAGAAATAGCAAAACTTGGTGATGAGTTTGTCGCGAGAGACGAAGAAAAGCATGAGTTAGGTGGAGCAAAGATCATGGCGCCACACGATGGCGACCGTGTTTCACTCGTGATTGGGTTATCTGAAGGATTTCAAGATGACACTGTTAAGGTCACTAAACTTCTCAATCGAGCACATCAGCAATTCATGCCAAAAGAAGCCAACTTGATGTTGGTTTGCACTTCAGATTTAAAAGGTGCTGATGAAGTTGAAAGCGCTTTGCTTGGTGGGCATGTTGAGCGCTGGGATGAACACCCACAGAAAGGTAAGCGCGTTGCTCACGGTCGCTCTGACGATGGCTTCTGGCAATCGAATCAAAAGAAGGAGTCTCAACTCGCGGGTTGGTTCTGGGTTGCACCGATGCACCACGAGTATCAAGGGAAACTGTGGGTGAGAGAACAGCACACAATCGATTCTAGTGCCCTCAATCTCGCTCAAGAACTCTTTTCAACTGCGTAGTGCTTGGGTATGATATTGGGTCAGAAAGAGGAGACCACTTATGGCAGACCCACGGTATGCGACACTAGCAAACTTACTCATTGAACACTCAACAACCTTGCAAGAAGGTGAGCATGTCCTCATTGAGGGCTTTGATATGCCAAGCGAAATGATTATTGAACTTGTAAAAGCCGCCCAAAATGTCGGCGGGAATGCCCATGTTGCACTGAGAGATTCCAGAGTCCTAAGGCAACTCCAAGCAGGTGGTTCAGATGCTTCCTTTGAAGTTTGGGGTGCATACGACAATGAACGAATGAAACAAATGGATGCGTACATTGGTCTTCGTGGTTCGCACAATGTCAGCGAGATGAGTGACATCGAACCAAGCAGGCAACAATCTTGGGGTAAGCGTTACATGTCGCCAGTCCATATGAATCAGCGACTCAATCACACGAAGTGGTGCGTGCTTCGTTGGCCAACACCGTCAATGGCGCAACTTGCTGGAATGAGCACTGAAGCGTTTGAAGATTTTTACTTTGATGTGTGCACCCTCGACTATGGTCGAATGGCAGCAGCAGCACAGGGGCTTGTCAATGTCATGTCTGCAACTGACAAGGTGCACATCCAAGGTCCAAACGACACTGACCTCACATTCTCAATCAAAGATATTCAAGTGCAACCATGTTGTGGCAATCACAACATTCCAGATGGTGAGGTTTTCACGGCACCAGTTAAAGATTCTGTCAATGGCATCATGCATTACAACACGCCTACGATTTACAGGGGTCACTCATTTGAAAATGTACGACTTGAGTTTAAAGACGGTAAGATCGTTGGGTTTGACGCAGACCAAGGTGCAGAACATCTTGCGGGTATCTTCGATACCGATGAAGGGTCACGCTACATTGGCGAGTTTGCAATTGGATTCAATCCATACATCAAAGAACCAATGAAGGACATTCTCTTTGATGAAAAGATTGCAGGGTCGCTGCACTTTACGCCAGGGAACTCTTATGACGATGCGTGTAACACGAACAAATCTGAAGTGCACTGGGACATGGTGCTCATTCAGCGTGAAGATTATGGTGGGGGAACCATCTCATTTGATGATGAAGTCATCAGACAATATGGCATCTTCACGCACCCAGAACTTCTTGATTTGAACCCTGAGAACCTCTCATCAGAGGCATGCGCAGCGGTTTAAGTGCCTGATAACACATTTTGTGCCCGCATAATCGGAACGCCTTTTCGATTGTGAATGTCGTTTTTCTATTGCATTGAAGCAGGCGCGTAGAGTTGACGATGCCACCTCCATGGCTAACACATCATGGAAGAATCGTAAGCAACTTCGTATTGGCGAAATCCTCATCGAACAGGGGCTCCTCACACCGCGAGAAGTCGATGAAATATTGCTTGAGCAAGAAGCAAACAAAAAACCCTTTGGCGTTATTGCAGAGTGGCTCTGCGGCATCTCGGTCGAAGCCATCGAAGAGGCGTGGGCTACGCAGTACACGCAGAATGCGCCAACGATAGACCCCTCTACGTATAAACCAAGAAAAGACGCAATGCTCATGATGAGTGCTCGGCAAGCATGGCAGTTTAGATGTATCCCGATGAATCTTGAAGGAAACACGCTCGTTCTCGCAACAACTAAAAATCATATTCACAGGGCATTGAAGTTTGCAACGCGCGTCTTGTGTTGTCCAGCATATTTCGTTTTGACGAGTGATACAAAACTCGCAGAGGCGCTTAATGAGTACTACCCACTTAGTTCACTTGGCGATGCGAACACGACCGACCAAACGATGAAGGCCTTGATGCAAAAATTACGGTTTGACCGCTTTAAAAAGGTCGGATGAAAAAAGCCAAGCAAATGCTCGGCTTTTTTAATGGCGAGACCCGGACTTGAACCGGGGACACCTGCATTTTCAATGCAGTGCTCTACCAACTGAGCTACCTCGCCGTGAGTAGGAAGGGAAGGGTATCAGGGTTACGTGCTTCCATCAAGGCACGATTGTCTCAACTCGCATCTTCCCAAGTAATTCTCGCTTTACATCATCAACGGGGAATGCCTCTTTCCACTCCCAGATTTCGGAGACATCGATTTGAGCAGTGATGGTTTCTGCTCTATGTTGCGATGCTTCCTTCAAAATAGCACCCTGATTCGAGATGATGAGAGACATCCCTCCCCATGGTGCGATTGCATCGGTACCGATTCGATTGGATGCAACGACAACCGCTTGGTTTTCAATGGCTCTTCCGACAAGAAGCCCTTTCCATTGGTCGATTCGCGCAATTGGCCAACTTGATGAAACGGTAAAGACATCAACGCCTTCTAGGGCAGCAAGTCGCCAGAGTTCTGGGAAGCGTGCGTCGTAGCAGATCATCGGACAGATTCTGAAGCCCTCGATTTCAATGATTTGAAGAGCGTCTCCACAGTCATACGTTTCATTCTCGCCAAATGGATTGCATGTGTATGTTTTTTCATACGTCGCTACGACATTACCTTTGGGGGAACAGATAGAAACGCAATTTGTACCGCGATTGCCATTTGGTTTTGCATACCCAACTTGAATCCATGCATTGAGTGATTGTGAGAGATTCGCTGCCCAGTCGAGCGTGTCATGTTCACCAACTACGCCGATGTCCATTGACCACCCAGTATCGGTCATCTCTTGAAGCACAATGAAGTCGCTACGTTGAAGTGGAAGGGAATTGCACATTGACTCCACGGTATCTCGGTTAACGTTGACATCATTGAGTTGGGCATCGAATTGGAGTGCGTGGAATTGCATGCTGTTTATTCTACTTGAGGTATGATTTGACCATGTTCGGTATCGCTCGGTGGAAAATCATTACGGTTTGTTTTGTCAATTTTCTGGTTGTGTATTGTGCATATGTCGCGGCAATGAGTTTGTTTGCAGGAAGTTTCCCTTCTGAGTTTAGGATATTCGTTTGGGTGTTTGCATCGGCTGTGATCTTTACAGGGTCTCAGTTTTTGTTTCTTGTTCCGCTTGCAACTCAGCCAAAAGCAGGTGGTAAACCGCGATCACTGCGATTGCAAGTCATCATCGCCGCCTTTATTGGCGGAGCACTAACAGTTGGATTTGCAATGATTGTTGCTTCAGTCATTTCAACCCTGTTGCTTGGAGTTGATGATGATTGGGCGTATCCCATGGCTATTTACAGTTTACTCTGGGTGCCAAATCTCTTTAATGTAGATTCTAGGCATCTTCTTGAACCCCTCTTTATTGGAAGCATTGGTTTTATTGTGTTGTCTTGGAGCGTTTGGACGTTTGTTCTGTGGCATCGCATCAATATCAATCATCACAACCCTGGTTACTTAGGACGCCTTTCGGGTCGACTCTTTGCTGGCTCAATCATTGAATTCTTGCTCGCTATTCCGCTACACGTCATGGTGGATAAAAAGACCGATTGTTACTGCTCAACAGGTACATTTGGCGCGCTCATTTTGTCGTTTATGGCAGGACTCTGGCTCTTCGGTCCCTTCGTGTTTTTGCTCGCCTTTAAACACAAAAGACCATGGACGAAATCACATTGCAAGTATTGTGGGTATCCCAGAAAAGTAGTAACTGCTCAAGAATGCAGCGAGTGCGGGAAGAAACTGGTGTAAACAAAAAAGGGCGACCGACGGGGCTCGAACCCGCGACAACCAGGATCACAACCCGGTGCTCTACCAACTGAGCTACGGTCGCCGTTGGGGGGGAGTCGCAGGGTATCTCACATGGTGAATTTGGTCAATATCTATTGAGAATTCATGGGGTTTATTCCTTCCATTTTGCCGATTGATAAGTACAATATTCCGTTTCAATCAAGAAACTGAATGTACCTTCTTTTATAAGAGATTTTCAATGAAAACAGCTACTCCTACACTCGATTTCCCAGGCGTCACTGTACACACGAATTTATCTACTGCGAAGCTCGTTGAGACAGCAATTCTCAATGGCGAAGGCGTCCTCGCATCCAATGGCGCACTTGCGTGTGATACCGGCGAAAGGACTGGCCGCTCACCGAAGGACAAGTTTGTCGAAGATACGCCAGGCATCCATGATGCAATCGATTGGGAGGGTGCAAACAGCCCAATCACACCAGAAAATTTTGCAAAGATTGAAGCCCTTGCACTCGACTACCTCAAGGGTAAGGAAGACCTCTACCGATTCAACGGATTTGCTGGTGCTGACGAGCGATACCGCTTGAATGTATCAGTCGTCACCGAAGAGGCGTGGCACAATCTTTTTGCAGCAACGATGTTCATTCGTGATGAAAATGCTACGGCTGACTTTGATCCAGATTGGACCATCATTAATGCATGCAACTTACGCATTGAAGATTATGAACAGTATGGTTTGAACTCCGAAGTTGCGGTGATTCAATCCCTCGAACAGAAAAAAGTCATCATCTGTGGCACTCGATATGCAGGTGAGATTAAGAAGTCAATCTTCTACGCGATGAATTATGACATGACAGAAGTCGATGTCTTCCCAATGCACTGCTCAGCAAACGTTGACAAAGATGACGAAACAAATGTAGCGCTATTCTTTGGCTTGAGTGGTACGGGCAAAACAACGCTATCAGCAGACCCAAACAGGCCACTCATCGGTGATGACGAGCACGGTTGGAGTGAAGATGGCGTGTTTAACTTTGAAGGTGGCTGCTATGCAAAATGCATCAAGCTATCAAAAGAAGGGGAGCCACAAATTTGGGACGCAATCCGATTTGGAGCAGTGTTAGAAAACATGGTGCTCGATGCTGATTCGCTTGTACCGGATTACGACTCCGATGCAAAAACTGAGAACACGCGTGTTGCGTACCCTGTTGATTACATTCCTGATGCAAAGATTCCGTCAGTGTGTGGTCATCCAAAGAACGTGATCTTCCTGACTGCAGATGCGTTTGGTGTACTGCCTCCCGTCAGTAAACTGACAAAAGAACAAGCGATGTATTACTTCATTAATGGATATACATCGAAACTTGCAGGAACAGAAGCAGGTGTGACTGAACCACAACCAAACTTCAGTCCATGCTACGGCGGACCATTCTTGCCAAGACCACCAATGGAGTATGCAGAATGGCTTGCGAAGCGAGTTGATGCACACAATGCAAATGTCTGGCTCCTCAATACTGGTTGGACTGGTGGTCCTTACGGAACAGGGGAGCGGTTCTCACTGCCATACACAAGAGCATTTGTGACCTCAATTTTAGATGGAACACTTGCACATGCTGAGTTTGTGACGCATCCAATCTTTGGACTTCAAATTCCTACGTCAGCACCAAAGGTCCCATCCGATGTCCTCGATCCACGTAAAACATGGTCAGATGGCGATGCGTATGATGCTCAGGCACATTCACTTGCTGAGAAATTCCGAGCGAATGACCAGAAGTATGACATGGCTGAGGATGTTCGCAACGCAGGTCCTACTGCGTGATAATCGTGGCTAAAACCCCCTAAATTCACAGGAAACGACATTCATAGATAGTTATCGGACGCGAAGAAAGCGATTTCTTCGCGTTCGTTCGTCTTTTCCGCTTATTCCGGATGCTCTTACTGAATATGCCGCGCGAAGTCACCGATGCATTGCATTCGTAACCCACGTGGAGACGTGGATCTCATCCGTAACTTTTTATTGAAGGTGAACGAGGCAATGAATAATCCGTTCGAAAAAGATGTTTTAACTACTGGTGAAGTCGCAAAGATTTGCAATGTTGCTGCACGAACAGTCAGCAAATGGTTTGATGCGGGTCAAATTGAAGGGTATCGAATCCCTGGCTCAAAAGACCGTCGTATCCCTGTGCAATCGTTGATGAAATTTATGCAAGAACATGGCATTCCATTTGATGGTTTGATGTCAGGACATACAAGAGTCCTCATCGTAGACCAAGATAAAGATGTTCTTGACACTCTAGAACGCGTGTTTGCAGAGCAAACAGAGTATGTCGTGCAGTCATGCTCCAATCCATTTGCTGCAGGGATGGAATGTGAGCGTTTTAGACCTCATGTCATGCTTTTTGATTTATCAATGTGTGGCGAAGATTATGCTTCTTTCACAAACAATCTCCGTAGCGGGGAAGATCTTCAGTCAACCAAAATTATCGCAATGAGTGGCCGATTGACTGATGGTCAAGTCACGCGTTTGACGTGCAGTGGGTTTGACGGTGTGCTCCGAAAGCCGTTCACAGTCCGTCAAGTCGTTGACGCAATTGAACAAGCAGTTGCAGTTATCTATTGACTCCTTTCCTTTCTGGTTTTAACAAACCAGTGTGTGATACGAACAAGGGACGCAGGACTCTGCGTCCCTTCTGTTTTATGCATGCATTTGTGTCGTTCAGCTCCGCTCGCTGTTACCATATGTAGAGATGATAATTGGAGTGTTTCAGTTCAACCCAACCGTTGGGGCAGTCAATGAGAATGCAAAAGCCATCATTGATGCATTATCAACGATAGATGCAGATGTACTTGTAACACCTGAACTCTCAATCTGCGGCTATCCGCCAAGAGATTTGTTACTTGATGATGGTTTTGTCTCTGCGTGTAATCATGCTTTAGAAACCATTAGGGAACACACTGGAGATTGTGCTGTTCTCGTTGGTCACCCTAGACGAGACGCGGTGACAGGGAAATTGAGAAATGCCGTCAGCGTTTTTCAAAATAAAGCGTTGATTGCTTCTTGTGATAAACAGCTACTTCCAAATTACGATATTTTTGATGAGTCGCGGTACTTTGAACCGGGCGATGTTTCGAGTGTTTTTGAACTCAATGGTGTCATGGCTGGCATCGCGATTTGCGAAGACTTATGGCAAGGTGAAGATGCTCACGCAGCACCAACATATGACCACAACCCAGTTCAAGCATTGAAATCGCAGGGATGTGCAATTGTTCTTTCACCAAGCGCATCGCCATTTGTCATCGGAAAGCAACAAAAGCACATTGATTGCTTGATTCAAAATGCAAAAACAAATCAAGTTGCAATTGCAATGTCTAATCAGGTTGGTGGTTGTGACGATTTGATTTTTGATGGTGCGTCAACAATCGTTACACCAAATGGAGTCATTGCTGAAGTGCCTGCTTTTAAGAGTGGCACTGCAGTTGCACAACATGATGACGAAGTGTTTCAACCCACAATCCCAACTGATGAAAGGGCTAGCGTGGATGCGCTTGCCCTTGGCATTCGTGATTATGTCAATAAAACTGGACATACTCAACTTTTCTTAGGATTGTCAGGTGGTATCGATTCTGCGTTAACTGCAGCTCTCGCAACCATCGCCATTGGTTCAGAATCAGTCACGGGCATTCTCATGCCTTCTCGGTATTCATCACTTGGATCTGTAGAAGATGCAGAGCAACTCGCAAGTCAACTTAGAATTCAATCCAAAACGATTCCAATCGAATACATGCATCAAGCGTTTGAAAGAACCTTCGAAGAAACAGAAACCCAATGCGACGGTCTTGCAGCTGAGAATGTGCAAGCGCGATTGCGCGGACTCATCTTGATGGCTTATGCAAATGAACACGGCGGACTCTTACTGGCAACGGGAAACAAATCAGAACTCGCAGTGGGATACAGCACGCTTTATGGTGATATGGCTGGAGCGCTTTCGCCCATTGGTGATGTCTACAAGAGTGATGTGTGGGCACTCTCTCGTTACATCAATGAGCATTTTGAAACGTTAGGCCTCACTTGCCCGCCAATACCTGAATCGTCTATCACAAAGCCGCCTTCTGCGGAGTTGAGACCAGATCAAAGAGATGATGATTCCTTGCCACCGTATGACCAACTTGATGAAATCTTACGGTTGCACATTGATTTCGATTTAGGTGTTGAAGCGATTGCTGCTCGATGTGACATTGATCAGGAAACAATTGACAGCATCGTTTCAATGGTTGATCGAGCGCAGTTTAAACGAGAGCAATCTTCAGTCATTTTAAAACTAACGCCAAGAGCATTTGGAAGGGGACGTCGCATGCCAATTGTTATGAAGCGGAATTGGTCCCCATCAAGAGAAACTGTATGACGATTCAACTGCTTTCGCCCATACTCATCAACCAAATCGCTGCTGGCGAAGTAGTCGATCGGCCCGCGAGTATCGTGAAGGAACTTGTTGAGAATGCTATAGATGCAGGTGCGACGGAAATCTCTATTCAGTTAGAGCACGGAGGCAGAGATGTCATCTCTGTTAGTGACAATGGGTGTGGTATTCAAGGCACGGAATTGCACCTAGCCGTTGCGCCTCACGCAACAAGCAAGATTATGGAAGAAGCAGACCTCGCTGCAGTTGCATCTCTTGGATTTAGGGGTGAAGCGCTTGCCTCAATTGGCTCAGTGAGTCATTTGGCAATCACGAGTCGAACGAAAGAGGATGATGCAGGCATGCGCATCGAAGTCGATGCCGGTGAAGCAAGCGAGCCAGCGCCGACAGCGGCGCGCGTTGGTACGACGGTTGAAGTGAAGCGTTTGTTTTACAACACGCCTGCAAGACGAAAGTTTCTCAAATCTGATTCCGCAGAAACGACAAGAGTTCGTGATGCTGTCCAGAAGATTGCTGCAGCGCACCCACTCGTGAGTTTCGTACTTAAAAGTGGAGACCGCACGCTGCTTCGATATGGACAATCAGATACGAAAGATCGTCTGATTTCGATCTTTGGACCTGAACTGACAAGCGAACTAATCGACGTTTCTTATGAACTTGGTGAGATGAAACTTTGGGGAGTGATTGGCACGCCCGATGTAGCAAGGCCAACTTCTAGAAACATTCGGGTTCATGTGAACGGTCGAACGATCCAAGACCCATCGATTACGCATGCACTCAAAGATGCATACAAGGGATTGATTGAGCCAAATCGATGGCCTACTGCAGCACTCTTTATCGAGATGAACCCTGCACTTGTTGATGTCAACGTGCACCCGCAAAAAAGTGAAGTTCGATTCCGAGATAAAAACGCAATATGGCGACTTGTGAATAGAGGCGTTGCTACAGCACTTCAAGCAAATGACATTGTTGCAACATTCTGGCCTTCTGATTCTTCGACTTCATCGTCATTTGGCACAGGCGAGCAATTGCCAATGATTGAAGGGGTTTCCACTGAATGGATGCATCAAGAAACCCCATTACCAACCATACGAAAAAGTGATGAAGTGATGCAAGTTCATAAGTGTTTTTTAGTCACTCAAGATGAGCAAGGAATTCTCATCATCGATCAGCACGCACTTCATGAGCGAATCATGTTTGAAGAATTGTATGAACGCATGCAACAAACTCAACTAGAGTCGCAGCGACTATTGGTTCCAGATTCAATCGAAGCGGATGGTGCGAAAATGGAGTTGCTTGAGGAACACCAAGTGTTGTTCCAAAAACTCGGTATTGAAGTCGAAGCATCAGGTCCTGCGTCAATTTCTGTGTACGCGTTGCCGACGCTCCTTGTGTCCCGCTCAGTAGAAGGAAGCAAGTTCATTCAAGATGTATTTGATTTGCTTAGCGATGCACAAGGGGAGGTCGATGAAGAAACAGTCTTAGTTGACATTCTTGACATGATGGCTTGCAAAGCAGCAATCAAAGCAGGTGACGAAATGACGCAGACGGAATTGAAAGACTTACTCTCAAAGAGGCACTTGTATGAGCGATCAAGTCGCTGTCCACATGGAAGACCGACAACGATGCGACTTTCGATTGAAGAGTTGGAGAAGAAGTTTGGCAGGCGATAAACTGAACATCACCGTTCAATTGTTCGCTCAAGCAAGAGATGCAGTCGGTGCCTCTGAAACGCACATCGAAGTATCCGTTGGGTCTGTGCAAGCCATCATTGATTCTATTCCAGCATTGAGTCAGTTGTCTGTGCCATGTGCGTACGCTGTCGACGGCAAACTTGTTGACAAAGAAGAACTCGTCACAAGCGATTGCACAATCGCGGTTCTGCCTCCTGTGAGTGGCGGGTGATTGCATGTTGACGTTCGACGAAGCAATTGCAGTCATAGACGAATCAATCGCGCCTGCAGACCAACTTGAAGAAGTTCCACTGAGTGAGTGTTTGCATAGAACACTCGCAAGAGCAGTCATCGCCGACAGGCCGCTTCCTCCATTTGATCGCGCGACGATGGATGGTTTTGCAGTTGTTGCAAGCGACATTCAACTTGGCGTGACCTTGCCTATCGATCGAACAGTGAGCGCAGGAGATGCGTGTGCAGTTGAAGGCAAGTCAGGGATGTGTGTTTCAATTGCAACTGGAGCGTCAGTTCCAGATGGTTTCGACGCAGTAGTTAAACATGAGTCCACTCGGTTTATTGAAACTGAAGTTGAGTTTTTGATTGACGATGTGAAACCAGGTACAGCAATCCACCCCATGGGTGTAGATGCAAACGCGAACGATGTGCTCATTGAA
This sequence comes from Phycisphaerales bacterium, assembly GCA_022447165.1. GTDB lineage: Bacteria > Planctomycetota > Phycisphaerae > Phycisphaerales > SM1A02. The sequence continues at coordinate 14,588 of JAKVBR010000008.1, forward strand.
CCAAACACTCTGTTGAAGCATCATCACATTGGCATTGCTGCAGCAGTCGGTGCAACAAGTTTAACTGTTCGTAAATCAATACGATTGTGCGTCATCAGTTCAGGAGATGAACTTGTTGATGGTGCTGAAACTCCGAAGACACATGAGATTAGAAACAGCAATGGCCCAATGCTCCTTGCATTGTTTGAGTCGATGGGTTGTGTGGCTTCTTCGAAAATGATGGCAGATGACCAGGGACTGACAAAAGCAGTGCTAGAAGAAGCATGCTCAGCAAATGACATCGTAGTGACAATTGGCGGCATCAGTGCAGGCAAGAAAGATTTTGTCATCCCAGCACTAGATGCACTGTCAGCACATCACATTTTCAAAGGCGTTGCAATGCAGCCCGGCAAACCCTGTTATGTCGGAACATGTCAAGATGCGGTTGTAATTGGTCTTCCGGGCAATCCTGTGTCAGCGCTCGTTTGTGCAACCCTATTTGGCAAAGCGGTGTTGCGGAAAATGATGGGCCTCAATGCAACGCCCAAGTTTAGTGAAGTGACATTGTTGAATGATGTCAAACCCAACCCACACCGCGAACTGTTTCGACCGTGCGTGCAAGAGTTGACTGGTGTAACGATTCCAGAGTGGCAGGGGTCGGGCGATTTAGTCCATACTACAAACACGACTGGCATCGTTCGGATTCCAAAGCAAGTAGACATCGTCGCTTCTGGAACGACCGTATGCTATCTTCCTTGGAGTTAGTTTATGTTTAAGATTCGGGGGTCATATAGGGAGTTATCTTGACTTAAAAACCCTTGAGTTGTTGATTCGTTACAAGGGTTATGTCTCACGCTAGTTGATGAAACATGCCCGTCAAGCCACCCTACATTCGTACTCCCAATATGACGATATGTTTGCGTTCCCGCACAGCGAGTGGCATCATCTGTGTAGGGATCATAAATCGGTTCATCTTCAGGACATCGCATGAACTTGTTTTTTGCACAATCACCAAACAAAGCGCAGTGCGCAGGGTGTTTGCAGTCAGATGCAGCAACACCTTTGACAGGGTCTGAAAACATGTAGTCCTCGTCACCGATAAATGATGTGTTGTAGTTGTAACCAGACATGGAACCAGTATTGATGATGTGTTCAGGGCAAACCATGTGTTCAACACGCCGATCTACATATTGCCACAACATATCTTCGTCATCCCATGCCTTCATGACGGTCATGCCATCTTCTTGGACATAAGAGACAGCGGGGACATAGTGGCCGTGCTCATTGAGATATGCAACAGAAGCAAAGATCAGTTGCTTTTGGTTGATTTTGCAAACGTTGGATTGAGATAATCCAGTTGCACCGCCAATTGCAAGCACCAAAATCGCAATCAAGATGCCCACAATGGCAATAACAACCAATAACTCAATGAGCGTAAAAGCTTTTCTCAACTCCAGTTTCCAATCACTGTCAGTAGGTCACTGATGTCTATGTTGTAGTCGTGATTAAAGTCAACGAGTGGTCCACCAATTGGAAGTGGTCCAAATGATTCAATGACCATGAGCAAGTCACTGACATTGACAACGCCGTTCATGTCAGCATCACCAGCCATTTGGGAATCGACATCAACCACAGCATCAATCTCTGGTGACAATTTTCCAGCGGAAATGCGAACAAATGAAACTTCACTCAGTCCAGTTGTTGCAATATCAATACCATTGCCACCACCTGAGGTGCCGTAGTATTCAATGAGTTGTTCGCAGTTCAAATTCATCACCATGTCGAGGGTGAGTCGCGGGTCTATTGGAAGGGTAAAAGATGTTTCTTCACTGCCTTCAACCGCACCATAGGGCTCACTGTCAGTGTAACCATTGGTTGGCCAAAGTCCATCTGCAAGTGCCCCTTGAACAGTATGCCATGTTTTCCCGTCGCTAGAAAGTTCAACACTTCCGCCATCATCACTGAACACGCCACCGACTATTGCAGCAGGGTACGCACCATCGAGCATGCCGGTATTCCCAAAAATAAGCAGGTCAATGCCATATGGATTTGTTGGGTCATCGACGATCGGTTCATCAAACTGAAGAGTGAGATGGCCACCAGCACCGATTGAAACAATCTCGTCAGCAAGCCATGGTGCATTGAATGGGCTGACAACACCTGGCCAGACACCTTCGCCAGTAAATCGAGATGGTTCGCCAATTGCAGCTGCAGGATCATCGTACCCAGGGGTATCAATTTTCCCAGCGTCATATGAGACGACATGGTCAGCAAAGGGGTTTACAAGGATAGATAAAACAATAGGTAAGGTAAACATACGCGTTCTCCGTACTCAAAGCCGCGAACAGATTGGGAATCACGTTGTGTGCTTCATGCAGAACACAGTCGTGACCCGATGCGCGCGGGCGACACTGAATTGTCAGAGGAGGTTTTCCGGCTTAGAGCGTCTCACTGATTGCCTGCCTTCCCACTCTAACAATTAGAAGCAGTGGCTTTTCGTGGCAATGGAGTGCCAATCCTTGGCTTGCCCATTACGGCGGCGCGTCCGCGGTGGAGTTTCACCACCTTCCCTTTGACCCAGTATTTGGGGTCAATGTTGCAGTACGACTGCAAGACGCCCTGACAATTGGAATTATACCGAAATTGTGCTCTATCTTGCCCCAAAAAAGGGTTAAGATACTGAGGCATTTTCTTTTGCGGCTCATTCGAGCCGTTGTTTGGTACCCCCAACGGAGTTCATCAATGTTCAATAGTGGTCATCGCCTTTTTTCTACATTCATCGCATGTATAGTTTTGACATGTACATTCCCAGTCGCCGCACAAGATCAAGGTGACGCTGAATCTGCATTAGACGATTTTATTCACTACTCATTAGTTGCAAATGTTGAATTCGCAGAAGCATATGCGATGTCACTTCTTCGTGACAATATGAGCGACGAGGACTTTTACAATCTCGTGAATGCTGAGAAATCAAGGCAAGAACGTTTCGACCGAGCAATCGGTTGGGCTCGATTTGTTCATGAACTTGAACCGCTCGCAGCAAAACTCGAAGAGAAGTACGAAGCAGGCAGAACAGCAGTCATCCGTGATTCAGCTCGACTCAATGAATCCATTGAAATGCTTGGCGGTTCAACACGTCAGCGTTTGCTTGCAAAGAACCGACTAATCGAAGCAGGGGAGTATGCAGTCCCGCCACTACTCCGTTCGTTGAATGGCAACAGCGATGCTCGCAACGCAAGAAATGTTCAAGACATGTTGACAAGCATTGGACGCGACGCCGTTCTGCCCCTTACAACTGCCTTGCCACATCTATCTGATGAAAATCAAGTGCTCGTTGCAAAAACACTTGGTGATATTCGATACATTCATTCACTTCCAACACTCAATGAAATCGTTCACGACGACAATAGTTCAGCGAGTGTAAGACACGCAGCGGCGCAAGCTGTAGCCCAGATTGGTTTTGAACCAAACGAGGACTTATCAACGTTAAACACGATTGTTTCTCAACAGTTCTACGATGGCGATGAGTCAGTCATGCCAAGAGCAATTGATGGATACAACATCTATTGGTCATGGGATCCTGCACATGGTCTGACAGCAAGTGACGTACCTGCTCATGTATTCAATGACATTATGGCAATGCACTATGCGTCAAAAGCACTTGCACAAAACAATGAAAACATCTCAGCGATGAGCGTATTTGTTGCAGCAAACTTGAGGCGAGACAGAAACCTCGCAGGTGAAACTGATTTGGTTTACGGGAACTTGGCTTATAGTCCAGCGTTCTATGCAACCGTGTTCGGCCCTGAGATTGCTCAGCACGTCCTCGCAAAATCACTTATTGATAAAGACACAGCGCTTGCACTCGATGCAATTGGTGCACTTTCTAGAACGGCTGGTTCAAGTGTTCTAGCAGGCAGTGACCAACCGCTTGTCACTGCAATGTTCTATCCAGACAGACGAGTGCAATATGAATCAGCCATGACGCTGGGTTCAACGTTACCGACATTAGCATTCGCAGGCGATTACAGAGTTGTTCCGCTACTTGCATCTGCTGTTCGTAGTGGCGACGAATTGTTTGCAATCGTCATCGGTGACGACCCAGAAGCAAGGCGCGACATCAATATGTTCCTTGAACGAAATGGATGGAGTGCTGTCGGTGAAGGGACAAGTGCAGCTGAAGCAATTGACCTTGCTGGTGTAGTACCTGGCATTGACCTTGCTGTTGTTATTCCAAGAAGTGCAGATCAAGGTGTCGCGATCAGAAAGGATCTCGGTGCGGCTCCTGAAACAACAGTGACACCAATCCTAACGCTCTCTGATGGTGCTGATTTACAAGTCCTCACCATTGCACTTGGTGAAGACGATATGGTTGAAACTGCAAATGTAGGCATCTCCGATTCAGCAAAATTGGCTGTCCTCGAGGACTTGCTTGCAAGCGCTTCTGGGGGTCGCTTAAGTGCTGACGAATCAGATGAGTATGCACTCCGAGCAATCAGTGTCCTTCGCGACATTGCTCTTGCAGAAACTGCACTTACGATTGATGATGCAACAGGCACGCTCATTGATGCCCTTGAAAGCGCTAACGATGAAACTCGTCCGCTCATCGCTGAAACACTATCGCTCATTTATAGTGGGGTTGCACAACAAGCGCTGATCAACGCGGCATTGCAAGATGGTGCAGTTGAA
>JAKVBR010000080.1 GCA_022447165.1 Phycisphaerales bacterium
AAATCATGTATGTTAGTGCAAGTGGTTTAAAGAATCGTCCTTCAAGTCCTTTAAGGAAGAGCAGGGGGATAAAGACCATCACAATAATGATGGTCGCAAAGACCATTGCTGGTCTAATTTCATTACTTGCATCGAATACGACATCAAATGTTGAGCATCTGTCGCCATCTGGAAGTAGTTGATTTTGTTTTAGTCGTCTAAAGACATTTTCAACATCGATGATGGCGTCATCGACGAGTACGCCAATTGCCACAGTGAGTCCACCGAGCGCCATCACATTTAAACTCATCTCAAGTGCGTCCATGATGACTAAACCAATTGCAAGTGAAACAGGCAAGGCAGTCAGTGTGATGAGCGTCGTTCTGATGTTCATCAAAAAGAGCATCAAAATGATTGCGACGATTGCAATTGCTTCAACGAGCACTTTTGTGACGTTGCTTACAGCGCGATTGATGAAATGTGATTGTCTAAAGACATTGTTGTTCATCACAATACCGTTTGGTAGAGTCGGTTCAATTTGATCAAGCAGGGCTGTGACTTCTTCAGTGAGCGTAAGCGTGTTTGTTCCAGGTGCTTTTTGAATTGAAATGATGACTGCGGGCGATCCACCTTCAGATGCTTCACCGCGTTTGAGAGCGGGGCCAATTCGGACATCAGCAACTTGTCCAATCGTCACGGGAATACCCTCTTGATACGTCACAATTGTGCCAGCAATATCTTCTGGCTTGGTCACGCGGCTTTGCTGTCGAATGGGAATTTCAAAATTGCCAACATTTGGAAGATAGCCTGCACTATCAGTACTGTGCGAACCGCCAGCAGCTTCAACGACATCAGACAAAGTCAGTCCGTAAAGTCGAAGACGATTCTGATCAACATTGACTTGGTACTCAGGAAGTTCGCCGCCGATTGAAACAACTTGAGAAACGCCCGGAATGGCGAGTATCTTATTTCGTAAATCAAACTCAGCAAACGAACGCAGTTCAAGCGGCGTCGCGATTCCATCTGGAGATGAAAGAGCAACGAGCATAATTTCACCTGCTATTGATGAAATTGGTGTGATAAAGGGTTCTATGTTTTCAGGCAAGATGTCCTGAATTGTCGATAGTCGCTCAGCAGTTAGCTGTCTTGCATCATAAAGATTGGTGTCCCAATCTAAATCAACCCAAACAATAGATAATCCAATTGCACTTGAGCTTCTTACTCTGCGAACGCCTGTCATCCCGTTTACCGCAGACTCAATCGGGAAGGTGACATATTGTTCAACTTCATCAGCTGCAAGTCCGCCTGCCTCTGTCATGACTACAACAGTTGGTGCATTCAGTTCAGGAAAAACATCAACGCTCATTGTTGAGAGTTGATACATGGCAAATCCAACAAGGAGTAATGATGCCATGATCACAAGAGAGGCGTATCTAAGGGAGCCGTGAATCAATGCTTTTAACATTGGTTAATGCTCCCCTTCGTGATATGTGCCGTCAGCGTGGAAGTGACCACCTTTTGGAATGGAACCACTTGTTGCGAGTAACAATTGGAAGCCGCCATCGAGGACAACTTCATCACCATCGGTTACACCGCTTAAAACTTCTACCCAGCGACCATCGTCATTGCCTAAGTCAGCTTCCATTCGAATCACTTCATTGGGGTTATTTGTGTTGCGAACAAAAATGATTGGAATGAGCCCATCTTGTTGTACTGCAGAAAGTGGAATCGCAAGCTCTTCGCTTGAAGTACTAGTTAACGCAATCTCAAGCTGTGCAACAACGCCATCCCTTGCCCATGAAGCGAGACGTTCGGGTGTGACAAACAGGTTGATTGTTCTAGATGCATTATTTCCGCCAAGCCCCATTTGAAGCGTCCCCGACATGGTGTCTTGAAGTGAAATACGTTCATCTGATGCTGTTGGTGCAGGCGAAACGATTGTTGCAGCGAGTCCGTTTGATAGGACGCCGAGATCACTTTGAAGACCAAGCGCGTGAAACCGAAGTTTGTCAGGCTGCACAGTCTTCATGACAGTCGTTTGCGCATCTGCCCAAGCGCCATTGGTTAAGTCAATGTGACCAACAACTCCATTTTGTTTTGCTCTCACTTCAATAAAAGAAATGTCTTCCCACCAATTTTCCTGTTCAGGTGCGATGTCTAACATTGCTTCAGCAGATTCAAGTGCGATGCGCATTGTTGAGAGGGCAGCGTTGAGTGCTGCATCAGTCTCAGCATGTTCTGCTTCGTGTTCAGCAGTTTTTTCTTGAGCGCGAGCATATTCGGCCTGCGCTTCAATGAGTGATGCCTTCGCAGAAGTTAATTCTCTGACGCTTCCGCCACCTGCTTCGATGATCGTTTCTAACTTTTGAACACGGTTTTCCCAAACGCGCATCTGTTCAATCAAGTTCATCTTGTATTGAATGTGCGCGCGATGAATCGAAACATGCGCTAGGAGTTTCTTCTCTAATTTGTTAATGTCACTTTCGTTTTGAGCAAGAGATTTCTGGATGTCACGCCATTCTGGAGAATCGATTAAGAAAAGCAATTGCCCCATTTCAACTTGGTCAAACTGGTTGACTTTCAAATCTACGCGGCCTGAGAGCATTGTCCGGTATTCCCGTTTCGCTGAAGGGAGATATTCAAATTTGCCAGGAACGCGAAGCGAGTCAGTGACATTGCGACGTTCGACAGTTGCAAAAGTGATGCCTAAATTCGATTGAACTGATGGAGGAATAAGTACATGATTTGTAGGCATGTCGACATGTTGTGATTCATTTGACTGCTGTACGCCTGCATCGTCAGTGCATGCCTGCAAACAAAGTAATGAGATAATAAAAAAACGATTCATTGCAATCCTCCAACAGGTGAGGGCTTTTGTTGTGAATGTGGACCAAGCAGTCGACATACTTTGTTAGCAACTTGTATAGAAGATAAGTTCAGTTCAAGTAGTTTTTTATTCGCTTGATAATATTTTTTTGTAGTCTCTAAAAACACAAAGATATCTAATTCTCCAAGTTCAGCAATAGCTTCGAGGTCATTTATCTGATCTCTAAGTGTTGGGATAATGTCTTTCTCTACAAGTGATCTTTGGGCTTTTATGAGTTCAAGTGATTCGTATGCTTCCGAAAGCTCTAAACTTAGCCGTGCAAATGTGGATTGGATATTTGCTTCTGCAACATCAAATTGAAAAGGCGTACTTGCTTTTTTACGTGCAGCTATTTTGATTGCAAGTTCAGTATTTGCTTCAATCATTCGTTGAGTAGCGTTTTGGATATAAGGAACCATTACAATTGGTGAACGTTTTTGAAGTAAGTCGCTTGATGTTGGAGGAAGTCCTAGAAGGAGGAGTAATTCATTTTTTCGTTTTAATGCTATCTGTGAAAGCTGATCAAGCTCTATGCGCTTATTTTTAACTTCTATGTCAATGAGTCGATACTGGATTCGATTGAGTTCATCTGAATTTCGAAGTGACTTGGCAATCAAGTCGATCTCTTCAAGGTTTTTTATGGTTTCTTTTATAAGTTTAATGTTTTCTTCTGCTGTAAACCACGAGGCCCATTTAGACCGAATAGTTGAACGAGTATTCCATTCATCATTTACAATCGTTTTTGCAGATTCTGATTCTAAGCGGGAAAGTCGTAAGTTTGGATTAAAAAAAAGGGCAACTACTTCACCTTCTTCAGGAGAGAGTCCATCGCTAGCATCAAAAGAATCGACGATATTATCGTGTGTTTCATGCAAGTCGTTTGCAAAGTCGACAAGGGAATTCAGTTCGCTAGTGCGAGCGTTGTATGTCTCTGCATAATCCTTGAATATTTTGATAGAGGATGATTGAGAAGATTCACAACTAATATTCAAGATTGTTATTAGTGAAATACAGGTGCACTGAATAAAAAGTAATTTCAATTCTAGTTCCTTTAAATGTGGCAATTGAAATCAAAATCGCATTGTGTAAATCTATTAAATTCCCATTGTTTCTGCATAGACTTTTGTATTTTACTCGCGTTACTTTTTCTGTGTCGATTTGCGGGAAATGCAATTGTCCGCTTATCTAGAGAGATTCCCTTTGTCCAGTGTTATGATGTCAAACAAATTGCCAAACTCATCAATCGCTTGAAACTCAAGAATGTCACCATGAATAGCAATGTAAACAAGGTGATGGCAGTTGGCTTTCTTGTGACCAAACCACGTGTTTGTTGGGTCAAAATGTTCTAAGTGACCGCCACCGCCTGCAGTCGTCACATACATGACCCCGCCATCTTCCCAAGGAATCACCTTGTTACCTGCAATTGGGAACGTTCGTTCGTAGTCATGAACATGACCTGAAAAACAAATGTCAACGCCATACTTTTCGAGCACCGAGACAATGTTTCTTGCATTCATATCGCCACGCGTCGAAGTCGTGTGATAGGTGTCACCATAATCATTTGAGTCAGAGGTATATGGCGGTTGATGGAGCACTGCAAACTTCCACTTTGCTTTTGACTTCGCAAGAGATTGTTCAAGCCAGTTGAGTTGCTCAGACTGTTCAGCCAGTGAGCGGTTGCCATCAATCATAAAGAACTCAGCGTTACCAAAAGTAAACGAGTAATACCGCTCTGGCTCAGGGAGCACCATGTAATCGTAGTAGTGCTGCGCATCTTGTTCGTGATTCCCAAGAACTGGCATGAAGGGGACTCTGCTGATCAGGGGCTGCATCGCTGGGAAAAAGTGCCCCGTCCAATGCGACTTGTTTGAACCCGTCGTCACCAAATCGCCCGCGTGCACAACCAAGTTTGGTCTATGCGAATACGCCACATCGCTGACACGTTTAACAACCTCTGCCTGTGCTTGGGTGTCACCTATAGCGATGAAGGTAAATGAGTCTTCTGTTTCTGGAGCAGTTCTAAACGAAAGGCGTGGCGATTCTATGGTGTTGCCGCGAAAATCCGTTACCTTGACGATGTAAAAATACTTTTCGTTTGGTTCAAGACCTGTAAGTCGAAAGTGATGCAAGCGCTTGCCACTTGATTGAATTGTTTGCGTGCATCTTCCAGTTTCATGGTACGCTTGCAACTCTGCATCAGTTGGCAATGTCGTTTCAAATGAAATGCTCATTTCAGTTGTCGTCGGCCAATTGATGTACGGCATGACAAGCCAATCAAGTTCAGTGTTGACCCACGGGTCAAATGACCTCAAAGTTGAGCCCTCTTCAAACTGTGCGGAGATTGCTTTCTCTGAACTAGCGCGAGCATCTAATGTGACGCTTTTGAGTCGACCATCAAACTTGTTGAGTTCATTGTCATCCTCGTACCCCCCAATCGTAAAGGGCATTTCTTTGTTGTACAGAATTGAACCGCTCTGCGACTCGGTTTGATTGACACGTTTTCCATCGACATACAACTGAAGTGTTTTGCCGTCGTACGTAGCGGAAACGTGATACCACTGTCCAAGTTGATATATCACATCACCTGAATCGAGATAGGTCAACTTACCGTTTCCGTCATCAGCGCCCGAAGTCGAGAGCGCCATTGTGAATTGCGACTCGTTGTAACCCAGAATCCAACCAAGTTCAAGATCGCCATTGTCTTGAATGCATCCAATGATACCGCCCCAACGGTTTGGTTCGTCAATCGACACCCAAGCGCTCACGGTCATTGCGTTTTCTGGCAAACTCGACTTGTCGTCAATGTAAATTGGGTCAGCACTCCCATCGAAAAGTAGTCCTCCACCAGTCGACTCATCAGCAAATCGATCTTCAGGGAAACTCGTAAAGTCCCAGTGTTGTGGTTGCGTAAGTGTTAATAATGACAAGAGTATGACGGACATAGTTTTTCCTTCGCAGAAAGGATAGCATGCGACCACACATGATACGATGGTCGTCAGGAGAAACTTGTGCAAGGCAGGCAACAGAAAACATACATTGATGGTATAGATTTTAAGAGCATCTTTCAGTTTCAATCAATCTTTGGTGCGATTGCAAGTTCGTTCCAACCAGTTAGGATCACCATCGGGTTACTGATGGTGCTCGTGATTTTTGCAGCGGGTCGGATGTGGGATTCAACTTCAACTCCATTGAGTGATTCTTGGACTTCAAGTGAATCCGTCCACGAGTTAGAAGAGCAGCGAATGCTGACCATTGCAAAAATTGCAACTGCATTTGGTCATTCCGCACCGGCGGGCTCAAACAAATGGGCGTTTAGTGATGCCCAAACGTACCTTATAGAGTCGTGGGAAGATTACGTTTACGAAGGCAATGTGAGCGACGCTGACATGCTTGAATATCAACAGTTGTACGAACTTACAGAACAGTTAAAGCCGCGCGGTGTTTTTGAATCGTCCTGTCTGCACATCGCACATCATTGGAATGCACTCATCGATGGCGCACTTGACCTTAACTTTTCAGTCATGTGGAAAAGTGTTGTTGCAATTGTCTGGGAATATCCAATCCTCGTTTGGCAATCAGGACATCACTGGTTCATCAGTTTGTTTGGCTTCCTCTTGATTTTTACGTTGTGCATCGGTGGCGGCGCGATTTCAAGAATGCAGGCGTGTCAGTTTGCTCGCCAAAGCCAACTTTCAATCGATGAAGCCCTGACGTATTCCTGGAGCCAGTGGAGGCCAGCAGTGCTTGCAGTCGTCTCTCCCGCCATGTTCGTTGCGGGCATTTCAATTCTGCTCATGCTGGCTGGTTTGGTGCTCTTTAGTATTCCAATCATTAATGTCATTGGCAGTTTGCTCTACGGCTTAGCGCTTATCTTTGGGTTATGCATTGCCCTCATTTCAATCTTTTACGCAGTGAGTTTTCCAATGTTAGTGCCTGCAGTCATGGTCGAACATTGTTCGGGCGGCGAATCTGTCCAGCGTGCATTCTCTTACGTCATTGCTCGTTCGCTTCAATACTTGACGTATCTCTTACTGCTTGTCATTGCAATGGTGATTGGTTTTGTGTTTGTTCGTTTAGTTGCGACGCTCACGCTCGATGTAACTGCTGCTCTTGTTGGCAGTATGACACTCAACGATTCACTGCTTAATGCTGGAGCAATTCAACCACTGTCTACGCCAGCAACTGGGCTTGCTTGGTACGAACAAGCGGGCAGTGCAGTCATCAGTTGTTGGGAAATCATTGTTCACGACTGCATGATTGGTTGGGTGTTCAGCGGATTCTTCAGTGCAAGCACGATGGTCTATCTGTTAATGAGACGCGCATGCGACGGTCAATCGACCAAAGAGATATGGACCGAAGGACTCATTCCCGGCACAAACATTCCAATGAACGACGAATGATTACTTGATTTCTTTGATTTCAAAAATCGATTGCGTTCGCAAGACGATGCCATGCTTCGCTTGAAGATGGTATGACTGTGAATGCAACTGATTGTTGTATCGCTGAACATCAATGATGAGTGCATTGCGAGGGCTGTCTTCTTCTTCCCACTCAAGCATTTTTGCATTGACTTCCTTGCCAAAGTCAATCAACTCGTTGTAACTGTCACCAAAGAGATGATCAGGCAAAAACTCGATTTGCATTGATGTAATCAACGTGACGCGGTCGCCGAAATCTTGTTCATGGTCGCGCTCGCCCGCACATGCCATTGTTGTGACATGACCACGCTCAGGCAGTGTGTCTGGGTCTGCAGTAACTACTTCAGTCACGCACGTGCCTTCATACTCAAAACGGAGTACGTGACCACCCTTGTAAA